>JAQXZE010000001.1 GCA_029227055.1 Oscillospiraceae bacterium
CAAACAACCGGAACATCCTTTTGATATATATAGTGCTATCAATATGTCTTCGGTTGCAATTCTTGCCCACCGTTCAATGCTTGAAGGCGGCAAGCCGTATGACATTCCCGATTTCACTAAGGAAGAGGATTGCAAGCTCTATGAAAATGACCGCCTCTCGCCGTTTTATAGTCAAGATGGCAGCAAACCCACCATTCCATGCTGCTCTCAAAGGGATTTCAAACCCACTGAAAAACAAGTTCAAAATTACAAAAAGGCATTGGGATTAAAGTAGTAAAACCGGACGGCAAATAATAATTTATAATAAATAAAATTAATTTGCAGATTTTTAAATAATCTTTTAATCAGAATAAATCTCCTTGTTTTACAGATAATAGTATCACTATTACTAAAACAAGGAGATTGATTTATATATGAAAGCAACTGGAATAGTTAGAAGAATAGACGACCTTGGTCGTGTGGTTATACCCAAAGAGATTAGAAGAACAATGAGGATAAGAAAGGGAGACCCGTTGGATAACTCATTGACACTGGAAGAAAAGTTTGCGATTGCAGTACATAGTATTTTGAAACGGTATAAAGAACAAGCGAGGTGAAGTTCACCTCGCTTTTACTGTATTATTTCAAGATTTTCTACGCCATATCGTAGTATTAAGTTTATTAACTCGTTTCTTGAATAATTACTTTCTTTTGATATCCTATCTAACTCATTTAAAATATCTTCTTTAATTCGTACTGAAATTATTTTGTTTCCATCTTCGCCACGTTTTTTAATCTTCAAGGAATTATTATTCATAATTATCACCTCTAATATATTTTACTATTGACTTTGAAATTAAAATATATTACAATATGATATATAAAAGTAATACATAAGAGGGTTTTAAAAATGAAAAAAATTGTAAGTTTATTGTTGGCAGTAATGATGGTTTTATCTATGTCTGCTTGTGGTGGTAACGAGACCACAATAGATAATGATACAGGTGTCTCTACTACCCAGAACCAAACTGATGTAACTGACACAAGTTCTACCGAGCAGAGCACATATACAACCAGTTCTGACATTGACAACAATGGCAATACGGATGATACAGATGTTTCCAGTTCCACTACCAGCAAACCTACCACTACTAAGCCTGAAACATCTAAACCTACTGAATCAAGCAAACCGACCGAATCGAGTAAACCTACCACTACTACCAAACCCGAAACCACTAAACCGAGCACTCCCACCCACACACATAGTTACTCTAACGCTACTTGTACCGAACCAGCAAAATGTTCTTGCGGTGCAACTGATGGTAATGCTTTAGGACATAAGTATAGTAATGCTACTTGTACTGAAGCTAAAAAATGTTCTCGTTGCGGCGAGACAAGTGGTAAGGCATTAGGTCACAAATGGCAAGAAGCAACTTGTAAAGCACCAAAGACTTGTAGTGTGTGCAAAACAACTGAAGGAAATTTAGGAAATCATAAATACACTAACGGAAAATGCAATTATTGTAGCAAACAGCAGATAATTAATCCGAAAACGGGATTAAAAAAAGGCGCCGATTATTATCACGTTAGTGTTGGTGGTGATGGATATTGCACTTTAATTATTTGGCAATTTGATGGCACGATTATTTGCCCCAAAAACCCGAATGGTGTTTATTCTACCAACGAAGAATGGAAAGAAAGCGATGATACAATATCATATAAAGGCAAAACATATTATCCTGTAGGTTCTAGTGGTCCATTGCCGAGATATTATTTAACAGATACAGAAATTATTTTAGATTACAAAAACGAACCTGAATTATTAGATGACCCTTTTTATGCCAATGCCGAGTACAAACTAATTGTTAATTATGAATATGATTTAGAAGTAGTGTATTCGTCAGGTGGTGGTATGTTTAAAAAAGGTGATATTTTAGAGTTGGTTGAATAAAGGATATATTTGTATTGTAATTCTATCTTATAACGAAAGTTGTTTTAATTGAAAAGTAATAAATAGTAAATTATATAAGTGAATCTTCCAGTATAATTCTCCTTGTTTTACAGATACTAACAGTACAAATTTGTAAAGCAAGGAGATTTTTATATATGAAAGCAACAGGGGCGCAAGGCGGAGCCTTTCGAATTAATAATGAATAGTGAATAATGAATAATTTCGGTGTGCCTTCGGCACGATATATATAACGTCGGCACAGCCGACACCTTAATTATTCAATATTCATCATTCATTTTTCATTATTCATTAATTTTTAGACAAGAGGAGTTACTATATTATGAAAGCAACAGGAATCGTAAGACGCATCGATGACCTTGGTCGTGTGGTTATTCCGAAGGAAATCAGAAGAACAATGCGGATAAGAGAAGGAGATCCATTGGAAATTTTTACAAGTTCTGCGGGGGAGGTTGTATTTAAAAAGTATTCGCCCGTAGGGGAAATCGGAGAGTTTGCAACCCAATATGCCGAAAGCCTTTACAAAACCTGCGGAATGTCGGTAATAATAGGGGACAGAGAATCGGTAATTGCCTGTGCAGGTCTGCCTAAAAAAGATTTTCTCAAAAAAGGTTTTTCAAAGGAATTCGAGGACATTATCGAAAGCCGTGCTCTTTATGTGGCGGACGGCAAAAGCGATATTTCGGCTACCGATTCAGAGGAGGACGGATATTCGGTTACATGTGCCATGCCGATTATAAGCGAGGGCGATATAGCAGGCTGTGTTGCGGTGGTTATATCCAAAGATATGGAAAGCCAAAACGGCGATACAGAAATGAACGGAAAACTTGTGCAAACAGCAGCAAGCTTCCTTGGAAGAATGCTTGAACAGTAGTTATAAACTGCAGTCTCAAATAGCTTGGGACTGCAGTTTTTTGCCTTGACAAAGGGGTAAATAGAGGGTATAATAATTATGTCATTTTGTGACTAATTTGAAAAATTGAGGTGGTACTATGAAAGCCAATAAAAACACAGATTTAAATAAATTTAAATCCATACCGTTTTGGTCTTGGAATGATGAGCTTGAAGTAGAAAAGCTTATTCCTCAGATTGACTGGATGCATGAAAACGGTATGGGCGGTTTCTTTATGCACGCCCGTTCAGGTCTTAGCACAAAGTATCTTTCTGAAAAGTGGATGCAGTGTGTTGAGGCTTGCTCTGAGCACGCTAAAAAGCTTGGTATGCAGGCCTGGATTTATGACGAAAACGGTTGGCCTAGCGGATTTGTAGGCGGCAAGCTCTTAGAGGACGAGGAAAACCGTGACAGATATCTTACATACAGTGTGGGTGCTTATGATAAAAACGCTACAGTAAGCTATCTTGACGACGGTAAAAAGCTTGTTCGCTCAAACGGGGAAGCTGACGGAATTTACATAAATGTTTTTGTAAATATTGCAACCTCAACTGTAGATATTTTAAACCCCGAGGTTACAAGAAAATTCATATCTGAGACACACGAGGTTTACAAGAAGAGATATGGCGATAAGTTCACTAAAGAAATAAACGGCTTCTTTACCGACGAGCCGCAGTATTACCGTGCAGGTTGGCCCTTTACCCCCATGCTTATTGGATACTTTAAAGAAAATTACGGCGAAGATGTTTTTGATGGTTTAGGTCTTATTTTCTTCAAGCGAGAGGGCTACAGAGAATTCAGATATAAATTCTGGTCTGCTATGCAGCAGTTAATGCTTAAGAACTTCGGCAAACAGTTGTACGACTGGTGCGACGATAACGGCGTTCAGCTTACAGGCCACTATGTTGAAGAGGTAGAGCTTTTCACACAGATGACGTGTTGTGCAGGTGTTATGCCTTTTTATGAGTATGAGCATATTCCGGGCATTGACTGGCTCGGCAGATACTGCAAAAACACCTTAGCTCCAAAGCAGCTTCTTAGTGTTAAGGAGCAGTTAGGCTTTGAGCACGCCCTCTGCGAAACCTACGGTTGCTGCGGATGGGACGTAACCCCGAGAGAGCTTAAAAACTTAACAGAGGTTTTATATATTAACGGCGTTGATAAAATTTGTCAGCACACAGTTCCTTATTCTGAAAAGGGTATGAGAATGCACGATTATCCTGCCCATTATTCCGAAGTAAACCCTTGGGTAAAGAACAATTTTAAGGATTTTAATGAATACTTTACTCAGCTCGGTGCACTTTTAGCCGAGAGCAAGGAAATTGTACATACCGCTGTTTTACATCCGATAAGGTCTGCATATTTTGACTATATGCGTGAGCCTGTTATTGATAATCACTTTGAAGGCGTAGAAAAGGGCGAGGGTACAGGAATTGATGCTTTAGAAAACGGCTTTAAGGCTTTCAGAGAAAAAATCGACGGTATGGCAATACCGTATCATTATGTCGACGAAACATTACTCGCAAAGCACGGAAGTGTAAACGGCAGTAAACTTCGCTGCGGATTGTGCGAGTATGACTATCTCATAATCCCACGCGGTGTTGTTACTATGGACGAGGCAACCGAGCGATTAATTAAAGAGTATGTAGAAAACGGCGGTAAGGTTATTCTTGACGGCGATAAACCCGAATATGTAACTTGGAAGCCCTATTCATACGATTATTTAACCACTAATACAACCTATGAGGAAATCTTATCGGCTGACGGTTACACCTATAAGAGTGAGGGCGGCGAGCTTCGTGTATCTCCGAGAAGTACGGGGGATAAGACAATATTCTTTGTTGTTAACTCTTCACTTACAGACGACTGTATTGTTAAGTTTGATTTCGGCGGAAAGTACACTTCTTTTGAAAAGAGCTATATTGGAAGTGAAAATATCGAAATTGTGCCGACAGAGTTCAAACTTCGTCCCAACGAGTCAGCAATGTTTGTGCCCTCAAACGAGACGCCCCAGGATAAGAGCGACTATGAAATATTTGTCCCTGCGGCAAAATACGAGGTTGTAGGTAGTGAGCCTAATTCTTATTCCATTGATATGGTATCCATTTCTACCGACGGCGTAAATTATGAGGAGCCTGTCTGCTTACCGCTTCTTTTCCTTGATGTTTTAAAGAGAAGACACGAGGGAGATTTGTATTTAAAATATGCCTTTGATATTAAAACACTTCCTACAAATGTCTTTTTCAAATTTGATATACCGAGAATTTTGGGAGTTTCTGTGAACGGCATAAATCTTGACTATAAGGGTGAAGAGGTATTCAACAGCCCGAATATAGCAGAGTATTTACAACTAGGCAATAATGAGGTTGTATTAAAACTCGATTACTTCCAAAGCGAGCATGTTTATAATGTTCTTTTTGGCGAGAATATAACCGAAAGTCTTTTAAATTGCCTCTTCTATGATTCAGAGTTTGAGCCGCTTATCTTAAAGGGTGATTTCGGTGTATATGAAAGGGACGGCTTAAAGCCCGGCAGATACGCTCCCAATGTTAAGTTAGGTAAAAACTTTGTTATAGATACACCAAAGACAGAGCTTGACAGTCTGCTTGAAGGCGGATATATCTTCTTCGCAGGAAAGATGACATTAAGACAGAAATTTACTGTTAACAGCAACAAGGTAATGTTCAAGCTTCCTTTCAGATGGCATATTGCTGATGTAAGGATAAACGGTAAGTTTGCAGGTCGCATGGTAGTAGATAATGTGCTTGATATTTCTGAATTTGTAAAAGAGGGAGAAAACGAACTTGAAATTGATATCGTGATAGGTAACCGTAATCTTCACGGACCTCACCACCATATAAATGAGGAGTTCGACTTTGTAGTGCGCGGAATGTTCAGATTTGACGATAACCACGCTCCGTCATTTTCTGAAATGTGCTCATTTGTAGAGCCGCTTATTGACTTTAATGCTCAGTATTTAGTAGATATGGTATAAAAATACCGCCCCACTTTTGTGGGGCGGATTTTTTATGTAATGAAAGAAGAAAAATGCGCTAAAAAGTATTTGCCTCCACTTGTCAGGGGAGGTGGATTTTTGCGAAGCAAAAATACGGAGGGGTAGTTAGAGATTCTCTCCCTCAGTCAAAACCTACGGTTTCGACAGCTCCCTCATCAGAGGGAGCCTATCATTTTTATTAAAAGATTTATGGTTAGTTTTTAAGGCTCTGAAGCGGTGCGGGGATTCTGCCTCCGCGGTCGATAAAGCGCTTACTGCTCTTTTCGATATTAAGCTTCATAACGGGACCTGAGCCTAAAAGACCGCCGAATTCAAGCTCTTCGCCGATTTCTTTGCCAATAGCGGGGATAACGCGAACTGCGGTGGTTTTAGTGTTAACCATACCGATTGCCGCCTCGTCTGCAATAATAGCAGAGATAGTTTCGGCAGGGGTGTTACCGGGGATTACTATCATATCAAGACCAACCGAGCAAACAGCCGTCATAGCTTCAAGCTTTTCGATTGAGAGAATACCGTTTCGGGCGGCCTCAATCATTCCCGCATCCTCACTGACAGGGATAAATGCGCCCGAAAGACCGCCTACAGAGGAGGAAGCCATTACGCCACCTTTTTTAACTGCGTCATTTAAAAGGGCAAGGGCGGCGGTGGTACCGTGAATACCGCAGCTTTCAAGTCCCATCTCCTCAAGGATACGGGCAACCGAGTCACCAACCGCGGGAGTGGGAGCAAGGGATAGGTCAACTATACCAAAGGGTATACCTAAACGGCGGGATGCCTCAGTTCCTACAAGCTGACCCATACGGGTAATTTTAAAGGCAGTACGCTTTATTGTTTCTGCAACCGCGCCAAAATCACTGTCAGGACATTTTTTAAGAGCAGACTGTACAACACCGGGACCCGATACGCCGACATGAATTACACAGTCAGGCTCGCCTACACCGTGGAAAGCACCTGCCATAAAGGGATTATCCTCAGGCGCATTGCAAAATACAACAAGCTTTGCAGGGCCTATGCAGTTGCGGTCGGCAGTGATTTCGGCAGATTTTCTTATAATCTGACCCATAAGCTTTACGGCATCCATATTGATACCCGATTTTGTAGAGCCGATATTTACCGACGAGCAAACATTTGTGGTTTCGCTCAAAGCCTCGGGAATAGAGTTTATAAGCTTTAAATCACCTGCAGAGAAGCCCTTGTGGACAAGGGCAGAGTATCCGCCGATGAAGTTTACGCCTGTTGCGTCTGCTGCGCGCTGAAGCGTTTTTGCATACAAAACAGGGTCAGCCCCCGAAGCTGCTGCTACCATCGCAATAGGGGTTACCGAAATTCGCTTGTTTATAATCGGTATACCGTACTGCGCCTCAATTTCTTCACCTGTTTTTACAAGATTTCCTGCCATACGGGTTATCTTGTCATAAATTTTATCACAGGCCTTTTTAGCGTCGGAATCCGCACAGTCAAGCAAGGAGATACCCATAGTGATAGTTCTTATATCAAGGTTTTCCTGCTGAATCATATTTACGGTTTCCATAATATCTCTTATGTTAAGCATAAATATAAACCTATCCTTTTTAAATTCTATGCATCGAGTTAAAGATATCCTCATGCATTACATGTATATCTAAATTAAGTGATTTGCCGAGGTTTGACATATTTTCGGAAAAAGCCCCGAAAGAGCAATTAAGGTCTTTAATTTCGATAAGCATTACCATTACAAACATATCATCTAAAACAGACTGTGTAATATCAATTATGTTTGCATTAGACTCGGCACAAACGGCACTAACCTTTGAAATAATGCCTACTGTGTCCTTGCCGACTACAGAAACAACGGTTTTCATAGAATTCTCCTAACATATAATTTATTAAAATCAATTTTAACATATAATAAATGTAAAAACAACACTAAAAGATTAAAAAAGCAGAAATTTGGCATAAAATCAATCTAATTTTGAAAAAAGACTTGATTTTTTTGCGGATTTATGATATCCTTTTATAGCATTTGAGTTCACCTGACCTTACAGGTGGCTTTAGTGCCGAAAATTCGACATTGAAGCGGATGGTCCTCTGTTGCTTTTGACATTACGAACATCTCGGAAAATTAAGGAGGAAAAACGAATGGACGCTGTAAAAGAATTAACAGCAGGCATGCTCAAAGCTGACGCTCCTGAGATTATTATCGGTAGCACAGTAAAGGTGCATGTAAGAATCAAGGAAGGCGAGAAAGAGAGAATTCAGGTTTTCGAAGGAACCGTTATTGCTAAGAACAACAGCGGTATCGCAGAAACCTTTACTGTTCGCCGTGTATCCTACGGTGTAGGCGTGGAGCGTGTGTTCCCCGTTCATTCACCCATCGTAGCCAAGGTTGAGCTTGTAAGAAA
This sequence comes from Oscillospiraceae bacterium, assembly GCA_029227055.1. Lineage (GTDB taxonomy): Bacteria > Bacillota > Clostridia > Oscillospirales > Acutalibacteraceae > UBA737. The sequence goes on from JAQXZE010000001.1 coordinate 8,238, forward strand.
AGGTAAGGTTCGCAGAGCTAAGCTTTATTACTTACGCGACCGTGTTGGTAAGGCTGCAAAGGTTAAGGAATTAATCTAAAATTTAAGAAGTAAAAAGGGGGTAGGTTTAAATACTTAGCCCCCTTTTGCTTATTTTATCTAAAATTTTAAGGCTATTAAATCAGGCGGTGTTATTTTGAACGAATTTAATGAGAACGAAAAAAGAGAAGCTTCTGATAATCTTTCTGAAAAGTTTGTAGTTAGTGAAACTGTTGAGATAGAGCAGGCACCCAACACAGTGAAAAAATCCGTAGTAAATGAGATTTTTGAGTGGATTGAGGTTTTAATTACTGCTGTTATAGCGGTTGTTATACTTTTTACTTTATTCTTCAGGGTTGCTACTATTGACGGTCCCTCAATGATGAACACCCTTCATAACGGCGAGAGGGTTATCATAACAAACTTCCTTTACACGCCAAAAAGAGGAGATATAGTTGTAATCTCCCGTAATGAGAGTAACTCGGTTTCTGCTCTTAACAGTGAAGAATTGCCGATTATCAAAAGAATAATCGCAACCGAGGGCCAAGAAGTTAATATTGATTTCGAAGAGGGAATTGTTTATGTAGACGGCAAGGCTTTAGATGAGCCATATGCGCTAGAGCCTACAACAAGAAAGTTTGATGTAGAATTTCCTTTAACGGTATCTCCGGGATGCGTTTTTGTGTTGGGTGATAACCGAAACAATTCAAAGGACAGCCGTGACAGTACGGTAGGCCACGAAGGTATGGTGGATACAAGATACATTCTAGGTCACGCAGTTTATAGAATATTCCCATTTGAAAAGGTCGGAGGATTAGGCTGATGAGTGAAGCTCAGCATATTCAGTGGTTTCCGGGTCATATGACCAAAACAAAAAGAAAAATCGCTGAACAGTTAAAGCTTATTGATGCAGTAGCAGAAGTAGTAGATGCGAGAATTCCTTTAAGCAGCAGAAACCCTATTTTAAAGGAGCTTATCGGCACAAAGCCGCTCATAGTATTACTTAACAAGTGCGATATGGCAGACCCTAAGAAAACTGCCGAATGGGTAGAATATTTTAAGACTATGGGGGCTTTAGCTATCCCTGTTGACTGTAAAAGCGGAAAGGGTCTTAATACATTTAAGGATAGTGTTAAAACCGTTTTAGCCGAAAAGCTTGAGAGCTATAAGCAAAAGGGACTTGTAGGAAAACCGCTTCGGGTTATGGTAGTAGGAATTCCGAATGTTGGAAAATCTTCCTTTATAAACAGAATTTCAGGTGTTACCAAGGCGAAGGTTGAAAACAGACCGGGTGTTACAAGGGGAAATCAGTGGTTTACTATCGACCGTCAGCTAGAGCTTCTTGACACACCGGGTGTTCTCTGGCCTAAGTTTGACGATGCAACCGTCGGCGAGAATTTGGCCTTTACGGGCGCTGTGTCTGATAGAATTACAGATACCGAAATGCTCGCTATGAGGTTGCTTGAGGTTTTAGCGCAAAAGTACCCAGACCTCTTGACTGCCCGTTACGGTGAACTTGATTTAGAGCGTGACGGCTACGATTTACTAACCGAAATCGGCTTTAAGCGCGGAATGAGAATGAGGGGCGGCAACACCGATACCGAAAGAGCGGCAGCTATGGTGCTTGAAGAATTCAGAAACCTTAAAATTGGAAGAATTACACTCGAAGAGGTTAACGGCTGAAAAAGAGCCTGAAAGGAAGATAATATGCCGAATTTTGAATATGAAATTTCTGCATATAATAAGGGATTTCGCGCGGTCTGCGGTGTAGACGAGGCAGGCAGAGGTCCGCTTGCAGGTCCTGTTTGTGCGGCGGCGGTTATACTGCCCGAGGGACTTATTATTGAAGGTCTTAACGATTCTAAAAAGCTCACCGAGAAAAAGCGCGAACAGCTTTTTCCTATAATAAAAGAAAAGGCAATAGCGTATTCAGTAGTTTTTGCGACTGTTGAGGAAATAGAAGAACACAATATTTTAGGCGCTACCTTTATTGCAATGAACAGAGCAATAGAGGGACTATCTTTAAAGGCAGATTATGCACTTATAGACGGTAACCGCATCCCTAAGGATATAAAAATTCCTGCCGAAACGGTAGTAAAGGGCGATTTTAAATCCTGCTCTATAGCGGCGGCGTCTATTCTTGCTAAGGTTACAAGGGACAGGCTAATGCTCGAATATGATAAAAAATATCCTCAGTATTCCTTTGCGGCGCATAAAGGCTACGGCACAAAGGCGCACTATGAGGCAATAAAAGAGTACGGCATTTGTGAAATACATAGACCTTCATTTTTAAAAAATGTATTATAATGAAAAAAGAGACGCTCAAAAGCTTGGTGCTTTGGGCGAAGAGATGGTAGCGGAATATTTACGAAAAAACGGGTATATAGTTATAAAGAGGAATTTCAAAAGCCGTTTCGGTGAAATAGATATAATAGCCGAAACCAAAACGGAAATTATCTTTGTAGAGGTTAAAACCCGTACCGAAAACTCGCTTGTAAGCGGGGTGGAGGCGGTTGACTTTTATAAGGCTGAGCGCATAAGAAAAACGGCACTCGGTTTTTTATCACGAATAAAAGTAGACCTTGCACCTAGGTTTGATGTAGCCGAGGTTACGGTTTATAACCGACCTGATAATTCCGTAGGATACAAATTAAAATATGTAAAATCTGCTTTTTGAGGTGATGTTTTGCATTTTTTTGACCTACACTGTGATACGGCGTACAGATGCTACACAGAAAATCTACCGCTATCCGATAAATCCTTAGCATTTTCGCTATCAGCGGTGGACAAATTTAATTGTTATAGGCAGTGCTTTGCAGTCTTTATAAGGGATGACTGCAGAGCACCTTTTGATTTTTATAAGGCGGTTTTAAAGGATATAAAGGAAAAACTGAAAATCAAACCCATATCACTCGTTCCGTATTTCACATTAGAGGGCGGCTCGCTTATTGATACTAAGGAAAAGGTGTATGAGCTTTATCTTGACAATATAAGGGCTATAACTTTAACTTGGAACGGCGAAAATAAAATTGCGGGTGGGGTAGATAGCGATAAAGGGCTTACCCCATTCGGCAGAGAAATTATAGCTACTTTAAATTCCTTTAAAATATTTACCGATTTATCGCATCTTAATAAAAAGAGTTTTTATAAGGCTGTAGAGTGCGCCGAATTTCCCATAGCTTCCCACTCTAACTGTTATGCTATAAGAGGGCATAAAAGAAATTTAAGTGATGAGCAGATACGCCTTATATCAGAAAAGGGCGGTATTATCGGGCTTTGCTTTTATCCTGATTTTTTAGGGGGCGATGTCTTTTTATCTCTTTATGAAAATATCTGCCATTTATTATATATGGGGCTTGAAAATAATATCGCAATAGGCTCTGATTTTGACGGCGGCGTTATGGATAAAAAACTCTCAACCTCTGCCGATATTTTTGCTCTTTGGCGGTATTTGGAGTGCAAAGGCATAGAAAAAGAGATACTTTGCAAGATTTTTTATAAAAATGCCCTTAAATTCTTTGACAAACGCGGCTGAATGTTATACAATAATTTAGTTAAAGGATTTACGGAGGAATACAAAATGAATTATGTAAGTACAAGAAATAAATCTTTAAAAGCTACAGCTGCTGAGGCTATTGCCAAGGGTATATCCGAAGAGGGCGGTCTTTTTGTGCCCGATACCTTTGTATACCTTACAAAAGCAGATTTTGAGAGAATTTCAAAGCTCGATTATGTTGGCAGAGCAAAGGAAATTTTAAAACTCTTTTTAAACGATTTTACAGATGAAGAAATAGATTACTGTGCAAAGGGCGCATATACAGGCAGCTTTGATGAAGAGCGGCCTGCCCCCTTAGTAGCACTTAACGATAAGGTAAACATATTAGAGCTTTGGCACGGCCCTACCTGTGCATTTAAGGATTTGGCGCTGCAGCTTTTACCCTATCTTCTTACCACCTCTGCTAAAAAGGTAGCAGACGGAAAGAAAACAGTTATTCTTGTTGCAACCTCAGGCGATACAGGTAAGGCGGCTCTTGAAGGCTTTAAGGATGTTGAGGGAACAGAAATTCTTGTTTTCTATCCGAGCGACGGCGTAAGCCCGATGCAGAAGCTTCAGATGGACTCTCAAAAGGGCAAAAATGTCAATGTTTTTGCTATAAAGGGCAATTTTGATGACGCTCAGACAGGCGTTAAGAAAATCTTCACAGATGCTGATATGAAGTCTTTGCTTTTAGAAAACAATATGCAGTTTTATTCTGCAAACTCTATCAATTGGGGCAGACTTGCTCCTCAGATAATTTACTATGTTTCGGCATACTGCGACCTTTTAAAAACCAACCCCGAAATTGATAATACAGGCTTTAATGTTGTAGTGCCTACAGGCAACTTCGGTAACATTTTAGCGGCTTATTATGCTAAAAAGATGGGCGTGCCGATAAGAAAACTTATCTGTGCATCAAACGCAAATAATGTACTTACCGATTTCATAAACACAGGCAAGTACGACCGCAACCGTGAGTTCTTTACAACAATTTCTCCCTCAATGGATATTCTGATTTCGAGTAACCTTGAGCGTATGCTTTTCGAGCTTTCGGGTAATGATGATAAGATGGTAGCAGTTCTTCAGAAGTCCCTTTCTGATAACGGCACCTTTGAAGTAAACGACGAGATAAAACTTAAGCTTTCAGACCTCTTCTACGGCGGATGCTGTGATGACGCTGAAACACTCGCAACAATCAAGGAAACCTTTGATAAGTATGGTTATCTTTGCGATACTCATACCGCTGTTGCAGTTAATGTTTATAACGGATATGTAGAAAAAACAGGGGATAATACTCCTACAGTAATAGCATCTACCGCATCTCCGTATAAGTTTGCAAAGAGTGTTCTTTCTGCTCTTAGCGATAACATAGAGAACGATGAGTTTAGCATTGTTCGTGCTTTATCTGAGTTTACAAATACAAGTGTTCCAAGTCCTATTGCGGCTCTAGAGAACGCTACTGTTCGTTTCGGCACTGTTTGTGATAAAACAGAAATGCCCGATGTTATAAAAGCAGCATTAAAAATATAGATAAAAAATAATATCCGGCAAAAAGCCGGATATTATTTTAAGGTTACTGTTTTGCTTTAAAGGTGTCGCAACAAGTTTCCTCATGTGTGGAAGCGGAAAAATTGCCTACCTGAATTCTTCCTGCGTTGCAGGTGTCATTAGAATTATGGTACATACAGTTCTTTACATTACAAGCAACACAAGTTTCGGTTTTACATTCTGACATAATTTCCAATCCTTTCCGACCTTATTTTCAGGTCAGTTTTAGTATCTCTCAAAAACAGTTTAGTATTCAAAATTTTAAAAGGAGGTGTCTTTTTTTGAGCGTTTATGCAATTTCCGATTTGCATTTGTCTTTTGGTACCGATAAGCCTATGAATGTTTTCAGAGGTTGGGATAACCATACCGAGCGAATAGCGGCTAATTGGAAGCGGCTTGTAAAGGAAAATGACACCGTAATTTTACCGGGAGATTTAAGCTGGGCGCTAAAGCTTGAAGAGGCAGTAGAGGATTTCAGATTTATAAATTCACTTCCCGGCAAAAAAATAATTTTAAAGGGAAATCACGATTTTTGGTGGAGTACAGTAAAAAAAATCAAGGCATTTCTAGAAGAAAATAAATTTGATACTATAGATATTCTTTTTAATAACAGTTTTTATTTTGAGGATTTTTTTGTTTGCGGCAGCAGAGGTTGGGTTTATGACGGTAGCGGTGAGGTTGACGAAAAGATAATCCGCCGCGAATGCGGAAGACTCGAGTTATCAATTAATTCTGCTAAAAAATTTGCGGAAGAAAAGAATATACCGATAAATGAAATCGTAGTCTTTTTGCATTATCCCCCTGTTTACAGAGATTATGTTTGTGAGCCCATAATTGATATTCTTAAAAAGCACGAAATAAAGAGAATTTATTACGGACATATTCACGGCAGCGGTAAAATTTATGCGCTGAGTGAGTATGAGGGCATAGAAATGCGGCTTATTTCTTGCGATTGTGTAGATTTTACGCCCGTTTTCATTGATTAATATGTGAAAAATTGAAAAATTGGTTTTTTATTAAAAATTTAGTGGAAATTTTTGAAAGTGTATGATATAATAAGGCGTAAATGTCTGCTAGTGGACGAAGATATTAAATTTTGTAATTTGCATTTTTGCGGAGGTTAAAAAAATGGCTTTAAAAGAAACAAAAAAACTTGATGTGAATAGACATCAGCTTGAAATTGTAATCGACGGAGAAACTTTTAGAAATGCGATAAAGGAAGCTTATCGCAAGAACGCTAAGAAGATTGCTGTTCCTGGTTTCAGAAAGGGTAAGGCCCCCTTAAACTTCGTTGAGACATACTACGGCAAGGAAGTTTTCTATGAAGATGCTTTAAATCTTCTTTATAATGATGCAGTTGAGGGTGCTATTGAGGAATCCGGTCTTAATGTAATCAATGATAAAATGGATTTTGATTTAGTTTCAATTTCTAAGGAAGACGGTGTTGTATTCAAGGTTAGCGTTACAACCTATCCTGAAATCGAGCTTTCAAACTATAAGGGTCTTAAAGCTGAGCGTCTTGCTGTTAAGGTTGAGGGCGCTGAGGTTGAGGCAGAGCTTAACAATATGATACAGCGTAATGCCCGTATGGTATCTGTTGAAGATAGAGCAGCAGCTAAGGGCGATACCGTTCTTATCGATTATGAAGGCTTTGTTGACGGCGTTGCATTTGCAGGCGGCAAGGCAGAAAATCAAAACTTAGAGCTCGGCTCGGGTCAGTTTATCCCCGGCTTTGAAGAGCAGATTGAAGGCAAGAATATCGGTGAGGAATTCGATATTACCGTTACCTTCCCCACAGAGTATGGCGCTGAAGAGCTTGCAGGTAAGGAAGCTGTATTCAAGATTAAACTTCACGAAATTAAGTTCCGCGAGTTGCCTGTAGCAGATGATGAGTTTGCTAAGGATGTAAGCGAATTTGATACATTAGATGAGCTTAAGGCTGACATCGAAAAAAAGATTTTTGACCGCAAGACAAAGGCTAGTGACGAAGAGGTTGAGAACGACCTTGTAGCCCAGATTGTTGAAGGCATCAAGGGTGAAATTCCTGAGGCTATGTTTGAAAATCGTTTAAATCAGTCTGTTGAAGAGTTTGCATATCGCTTACAGATGCAAGGTATGAACCTTGAAACATACTTAAAGTATACAAACAGCTCTATTGAGGACTTCAAAAAATCCTTCCGCCCTCAAGCAGAACAGCAGGTTAAGTTCCGCTTAGCTCTTGAGAAGATTGTTGAGCTCGAAGGCATCAAGGCTGACGAGGAGGCAATCAACGAGCAGTATGCAAAGCTTGCTGAGGGCTACGGTATGGAGGTTGATAAGGTTAAGGCAGCAATTCCTGCAAGCGAGCTTGAAAAGGATATCGCAGTAGGCAAGGCTATTGACTTTATTAAGGAAAATGCGGTAATTACAGAGGTTGTCGAAAAGGCAGAGAAGGCAGAAAAGAAGCCTGCTGCTAAGAAGACCACCACGACAAAGAAGACTACCGCAAAGAAAACCACTACCAAAAAGGCAACTGAGGAGAAAAAGGCAGAAGAAGCTGCCGAGTAATCGGTAACCTTTAAATATTGAGGGTAAAAAAGCGTAGCGGGAGTTTTTTCGTTACGCTTGTTTACAAATTTGAGTATTTGTTAATAATTAGCATTATAGGAGGAATTTGTTATGGATATGAGTTTAGTACCTTATGTTGTAGAACAAACAGGCAGAGGCGAGCGTTCTTATGATATATTCTCCCGCCTTTTAAATGACCGCATTATTATGCTTAATGACCAAGTAGACGATGCATCGGCTAGTATTGTTATAGCACAGATGCTTTATCTTGAAGGTCAGGACCCCGATAAAGATATAAGCTTTTATATCAATAGCCCCGGCGGTTCTGTATCAGCAGGTCTTGCAATTTACGATACAATGCAGTATATCAAGTGCGATGTTAGCACAATCTGTCTTGGAATGGCAGCTTCTATGGGCGCATTCCTTTTGTCAGCAGGTGCTAAGGGTAAGCGTTTTGCTCTTCCTAACAGTGAGATTATGATTCATCAGCCCTTAGGCTCTGCAAAAGGTCAGGCTACCGATATTTTAATCCACGCTAGACATATTGAGAAAACAAGAAGCAAGTTAAACGCTATTTTGGCTGAGAACACAGGCCGTCCCTTAGAAGAGATTGAGCGCGATACAGAGCGCGATAACTTTATGTCGGCTGCAGAGGCTGCCCAGTACGGTCTTATAGACAAGGTTATTGCCAAAAGATAAGAGGTAGAATAATGCATAAGGAAACTGAAAAGGAAATCTGTTGTTCCTTTTGCGGTAAATCGCAGGACGAGGTTGTTCGTCTTATAGAGGGACCGGGTGTTTATATTTGCGATAGCTGTATATCCTTTTGTAATTCCCTCTTGTTTGACGATGAAAATCTCTCAAAGAAGAACGGGAAGGGTAAAAAGGATAAACAACCCCCGAAGCTTCCAACCCCACAGGAAATCAAGGCTCATCTTGACCAATATGTAATTGGTCAGGATGAGGCTAAAAAGACCCTGTCTGTTGCGGTTTATAATCATTATAAGCGCATATTTAAAGGGGATAACAGCGATGTAGAGCTAGGTAAGAGCAATGTTTTGCTTTTGGGTCCTACGGGTGTTGGAAAAACACTATTGGCTCAAACTCTTGCGAAGGCTCTTGATGTGCCGATTGCTATTACCGACGCTACAACCCTTACTGAAGCGGGATATGTAGGCGAGGATGTTGAGAACATACTGCTTCGTCTTATTCAGGCGGCAGATTTTGATGTAGAAAAGGCAGAGCGCGGAATTATATATGTTGATGAAATCGATAAGATTGCAAGAAAATCTGAAAATACATCTATCACCCGTGATGTAAGCGGTGAGGGTGTTCAGCAGGCACTTCTTAAGATTTTAGAGGGTACAGTTTCTAATGTTCCACCTCAAGGCGGCAGAAAGCATCCTCAGCAGGAGTTCATACAGATTGATACTACAAATATTCTCTTTATCTGTGCAGGTGCTTTTGACGGCATTGAAAAGATAATTGAAAAGCGTATGGGCAAGGGAAGCTTGGGCTTTGGCGCAGAGGTTAAATCGCCAAAAAGCATAGAGGCAGAGGCGCTTTGTATGAATGCTACCCATCAGGATTTGGTAAAATTCGGTCTTATTCCTGAGCTTGTGGGCAGACTTCCTATTATAACCTGTCTTAAGGGTATGGATAAGGATACCCTAGTCAGAATAATGAAGGAACCAAAAAACTCTGTAATTAAACAGTATGAAGAGCTCTTTAAGATGGATAATGTAGAGCTCATTTTTACAGACGATGCCCTTTTAAAGATTGCAGAGCTTACTGTTGAAAGAAAAACGGGCGCTCGCGGTCTTCGCTCAATTATCGAGGGTGTTTTACAGGATATTATGTTTGTAACCCCGTCAGATACTTCTATAAAGAAGATAATTATTACCGAAGATACCGTAAACGGTAAAGAGCCTATAATAGAAAAATAAAAATAACCTCCGAAAGAATTTCTTTCGGAGGTTTTAACATTTAATAGACTGTATAACTGTGGGTAAGGGTATATGATTTTTGGGCATCTACCTTTACAATACTGCGCTTTTCTTCAAAGTTTTTGTTGTCGCCTATGAAGTCAGGCAGACCGCACCACGGCTCGATACAAACAAAACGGGATTGCGGTTGAGGGCAACTCCAGAAAAGCAAATTCGGAAATCCCTTAAATTCGGCTCTTATCATTTTTTCGCCCTTTGAATTGTAAAGGGTTACGGCAGAAAAGTTTATATCTCTTAAAATGATATCATAAGGCCAATATTTATCTGCTTTAAAGTCAAGGTGTTTTGAGTTTTCTATAATAGGTTCTGTATTTTCGTTTATATGCTTGCCTGTGATTTTGCAGGAGTGAAGGGTTTGGGGCTCATCGAACTCTACATAATAATTCTCAATTCCGTCCTCTAGGTAATAACCCTCATGAGCACCTGCAGAAAAGTAAAGCGGTTTATCGTCAAGATTTATGGTTTCAAATGTTACCTCTACTGTATTATCTTTAAGGGTGTAGCGAACCCTGAAATCGAATTTGAAGGGATACATTTTAAGGGTTTCATCGTTGTATTTAAGAGAAAAAAGTGCTGTTTCTTCACTTGCTTCTAAGACCTCGAAATCAGAGCGCTTTGCAAAGCCGTGAAAAGGCAAGTTGTATTTCTCGCCGTTAAAAAAATATTCATCGTCTAGAAGCTTTCCACAGATGGGGAAAAGAATTGGAGAATGGTCGCTCCAACTAGCCTCGTCGCCCATCCAAATAAAGTGACTTCCGTCTGCTTTTTTGCCCTCAATAACCTCGGCGCCATGCTCACTTATTGTAATATTGATTTTATCATTTTGGAGTTTAATCATATCAAAAACCGCCTTTTCTAAAAGGAATAATTTATACACTCATTATAATAAAATTTTGTACTTATGTCAATTTAATATATCGGGTTTACAAAATTGTAATTTGACAACTAATATTTCGTGAATTATTATCCCTTGTCGTTGGCTGTTAATAAAATTATCTAAAAGTCTTGTAAATAAAGGTTTTTTCACAAACAACTCATTTCAACTTGTTATGACTTATTATTTCGTTTTAACCTTGCACGAAAGTATTATAAGGGCAAAATCAAGGGCAAGAATCATTAAAATTTAAGGTTTAGTTTTGGAAAACGAACTGTTGCAATGTGAATTTACAAATGAATTGAGGAATTATCGTGAAGATATCCAAATTATTTGCAATCACATTGCAGTCAAAGATCAGACTTACCTTCTTGTTAGTCGCACTCACATATAATTTTGTTATAGGATTCTATTTAAAGGATTTTCTTGTTTTATCTCAAACACTTATGGTGTTCTATTTATTATCAGTTTTACCGTCTTTGTTTTTGGTAGTTGAGATAAAATCTAAAGTAATGAGAATAGCGGTTTATATTTCGCTGATACTTGTTGCTTGCATGAATATTATTTATACAATTTACTGTCGTAGAGTATTTCCGTTTTTAGCACTTATATCACTTGTTATTGTTTTTATGTATTTTATCGTTTTTAACAGCAACAAAGGCAAAGATCGTTTATTGACTAAAATTTTTGTATTGGTATCATCTGCTGTAATTTTGTTCTTGCTTTTCTCAGCATATATTTTCGTCTACAAACAAGAGGATGTTTCTCTTACCAACGGTCAGGCAACATTATGGGATACAGCAACCGTGGAACTTGCTGACGAAATTTGTGCCGACTGTGATACTGATAAAGAAAAGGTGAAAGCAATATACGAATGGATGATACACAATTTTGAGTATGATTACGAGTACAATCCTGTTATTCAATATTTTAACATTCATAAAACCTTGCGCACTCATAAAGGAGTCTGTTACGACTTTGCACACCTCTTTGCATCAATATGCCGGAGTCATAATATCCCTTGCTATGTAGTTGACGGCGATAAAAGAGGAATTGTTCTGTATCACCATACGTGGAATCGAGTTTACTTTAATGGCTCTTGGTGGAACGTGGATATAACCTTTGATACTATTCAAATACAAAGCAAGGATGAACTTTACGGTTTTCAAGAGATTGAAAATGCCTATTTGCTTGATAAAGAATACTATATAACTAAAATATACTAAATCAGCGAATCCAATTTTTTATCTCGCAACAGTTGACAAAGTCGCAAAAAATGCATATAATATATATGCGGGTGTATCTCAGCCCTAAATGAGAGATTTACTAAGCGAACTTCTCTTGGTTCTTTCAAGAAAGTTACAAGTGAGTGTTTCGCTACTCTGAATGCGAAAGTTAACGGCAGGGGCGAGTTTTTCTTGCCCCTGCCATTTTTTAGGAGTTATTGAAATGGAAAATATAAAACTATATGAAGTGAATGCTGATTACATAAACCACCTTTCAGCGTATGCACCTCACTTATTTCAAAACAAAAAGCCGGGTCAAAAAAACGAACGAAAATATATCGGTATTGTATTTCAGATCAATGGTCTTGATTATTTTGCCCCTCTTTCTTCTTTTAAACAAAAACACCATAGAATGAAAGAAGCGGTAGATTTTATCAAGGTCAAGGATTACGCAGTAATTAACCTTAACAATATGTTTCCTGTTCCCTTAACCGAAAGAAAATATGTGGATATCAGAAGCGAAAAAGATCCTCATTACCGCGCCCTACTTCTTGCCGAGTACCGTTTTATCAAGTCAATACAAGAAAAGATTCGTAAAAACGCTCAAAATGTTTACAAAATTAAAATAAAGGAAGGAACTTCCTCTGCTCTTGCAAAGCGTTGCAATGATTTTCTTTCTCTTGAAAAAGCTTGTAATGAATATATCAAATAATTTGCATAAAATGCCGCCCAAGTGGGCGGCATTTATTATTTATTTATTAGAATTTAGCGTGCGTATCATCTGCATAACTGCTTTTTTCTGTTCGGCTGTGAGGCTAACCCAAGAGTCAAAGAGTTCTTTGATTTCAGGTGTCATCTCAACCATATCTCCGTCTGCAAAGAACTGGGATATTGTAATACCGAAGCCATTGCAGATTGCTTCTAATGTACTAATTGAAGGTAAAGTGTTTCGTCTAAAAATATTAGCAAGAGTAGATTCGGACAAACCGCATTCTTTTGATAACCGATATTCCGTCCATCCACGTTCATCCAACAACTGACGAAGCCTCTTATGTGTATCCATAGCCTCACCACCTTTTTTAATTATATTTTACCGCTAAACCTAACGGTTTTATACCCAAGACTTGTAATGTAAATGCCGTTATGTTAAACTGTATAATATAACTAAGTTGAGAGGTAACGAATGCTGTGTTAGAGAATACTTGTTGTTTTATCGGTCATAGGGAAATTAATGTGACTGATGAGTTAAAGGAAAAACTATGTGTGTTAATCGAACACTTAATTACAGAAGAAAGTATTGATACTTTTCTTTTTGGCAGCAAGAGCCAATTTGATGATCTCTGTTATGATATAGTGACCGAAATAAAGAAAAAGCACCCTCACATAAAAAGAATTTTTGTGAGGGCAGAATATCCGTATATTGATGAAAGCTATAAATCATATCTTTTGGAAAGCTATGAGGATACCTATTTTCCAAAATCGGTGCTCGGCGCAGGTAAAGCAAGTTATGTTAAGCGCAACTGTGAGATGATAGATAATAGTCGTTTCTGCATTGTTTATTATAAAAAGGATTACACCCCAAAAGGTAGAAAAAGCGGGACAAAAATAGCGCTCGATTATGCCGAGAAGAAAAAGAAAAGCATTATCAGATTCCCTGAAGTTATCAAATAGCTTTTATGTAACAACGACGGCGACGGTGCTGACGTTTTTCAAAGTGTCGCCACATACTGTGAACGGCGGTGTTGGTTTCAAGCATCGGGCCCGTTTCGCAGTATTTGACACCGTTTTCTATAATTTTAGGGGCTAAGGTATTAATGAGTATTGCCGGAAGTCCAAGGGATTGATATTCGGGTTTTACTGCGACAAAGAACATTTCAAGAGTATCGTTTTTACCGTTCAAGGCTTTAAGCAAACGGAACATACCAAAAGGAAGCATCTTACCGTCAGATTTTTTAAGTGCTTTGGCGATGGACGGAACGAGCACACCGAAGCCGATGATATTACCGTCTTTATCTTTTATTGAGCAGACGTAGTCAAGATTAACCACAGGTACGTATCCGTCGATAGCATGCTTAATCACTTCGGGCGTTAAAGGCACGGTGCCGTATAGCTTTGAAAAAGCAATATCGATAATCTTAAAGGCTTCCAAAGCATCATTATACAGCACCTTGCGGTTGTTATAGGTCACTACCGAATAGCCGTTTTTCTCGCATATTCGGTTGCTGATTCTTGCAAAACGAGGATCCAATCTTTCAGGAACATTGATGCGATATTCAAACCAGTCGATATCTTTTTGTAGCCCTAAGCGTTTCATATGGTCGATATAATAGGGATGGTTATAAAAGGTAATGGAAAGGTTGAATTCTTCGAAGCCTTCAATCAGCATACCTTCGTGATCCATATCGGTAAAGCCGATAGGCCCCATAATTTCCGAGAGCCCTTTTTCTTTACCCCACTCAACTACTTTTTGGAATAAAGCTTCGGATACTTCATAATCGTCAATAAAATCAAAACGAGTAAAGCGAATAGCGTTTTTGTTCCTTTTTTTATTGTAGGCGTGGTTAATTAGTCCTGCAATTCTGCCGACAATTTTATCGTCCTTATATGCTAAAAACAGCTTTGTTTCACAAAAAGCGTAAGCAGGATTTTTGTCAGGTGTAAATGTCTCCATTTCGTCACTCATAAGAAACGGAACGTAATACTCATTGTCCTTATAAAGCGAATTCGGAAACTCAATCCATTTCTTTAGATCCTTTTTTGTTGTAACTTCCTTTACGTTGATACTCATAAACCCCATCCCTCAAAACTTTATGCTTTCTTCTTATAAAAGACCTTGAATACTAATATCTCAGCAAGTAGACACACCGGCAATGCCGCAAAGAAGTCAACCGCCGAATGCTGCTTGATGAACATAGTAGAAAGGCAAATTAAAATAACGGTAATCACAACAAATACCTTCCATAGCTTTGAAACATCTTTTGCTTTGAGCCATACGCTTGCGATGCCGATGGAATAAGCGCAATGTAGCGACGGACACACACCGGTATTGGTATCAAAGGCATATAGAAAACCGATACAATCGGTCAGAAAATTATCTCTTGGTAATTCGGCAGGTCGCAGATTTTGACAGTTCGGATAAAGGATATATACCACCATGGCGCAAACCTGTGTGATGATAATAAAGGTTTGCAGCTTTTTAAAGCTATCCACGTCATAAAGTGCAAAGTAACCGAGCGAGAAAACGATCAGCGCATACCAAAATACATACGGCAGTAAAAACCACTCGCAAAACGGGATGATATCGTCAAGCCCACAGTGGATAACGTGGCATTTTTCTACGGGTATCAGATTTTCCGTTAGGAAATACAGGATAAAATATCCTACCCAACCGAGAAGCAGTTTTAAATGAGAAAACTGCGGTGTATTTAACTTTGAAAAACGAAACTGACGGTAATCGACTTGTGGTTTTCTCATTTTCCCGCCTCCTTTTGAGTGTTTTTTGGATACAATTTCTTTGGTATATTGCGATACGGTATAACCGTATGCTCGGGTAGACCCTCTGCAATATCTGTAATTTCATTCATAAGATAATCGCATATTCTTCGGCGTTCTTCTGCAATAGGCGTTTCGGCACAAAATTTTATCGGTTTGCCTAAATACATCTTTTTAAGCTTGGGCGCTATGTAAAGCGGAACAAAGGAAAGCTCCTTGCCGGTGCGTTTATAATAAAGCCGTGCGATATCCACAAAGCCCTCTTGAAAATCATAAACGATGTGATTATATTTTACATCGTGTTCGGGGAAAATAACAACACTTTTTCCGTCCTGTAATTTGGTAATCGACTCTCTAAAGGTACTTAAAATACGGTTGTCTCTGTAAACGGCAATCGTCCGTGCATTATTGAAAATCAGCACGGACAAGGGCGCAATTATGTATGAAACAAGCTTAAATAGCGGTCGTAATGCTTTTGGCTTTTGTGACCAAAAATCTTGATAAGCATAAGCCGGCACTTCTTTTAGCTTCATCATTGGCGCAGCGCACCAGGTGTAGAAGTTGTCGGGGAAATAAAGTTCTCCCGCAATCGGCCCATGAAGCTGTGTATGGTTTCCGATAATAGCACAGGGCTCATCGGGAAGATTTTCAAGCCCGACTATCTCCATTTTCGGATAAAACATCCTCACTAAATATTTTATAAATCTAAAAAGCCAAGGCTTCTTTTTGTTTTCGTTCAACTTGGGTCTACCTTTCTAATACGTGAATAAAATCAAACAACTCATCAAAACTACCGTGCGGATAACGGGTAATATCCGCATTATTTTTATTTATGAGGCAATCGGTCAACAGAAACACTTTCATACCGAGTTGCTCTGCGATCATATCTTCTGCAACATCGTTGCCAACCATCAGGCATTCTTCGGTCGAAATACCTAACCGCCTTAGCACCTCACGGTAGTAGTCAAGGTTAGGCTTACAATATCGAGAGGTTTCGTAGGTGGTATAAAGCTCAAAATCTTCTCTGTCAAGCCCTGCCCAACGGATGCGGCT
>JAQXZE010000002.1 GCA_029227055.1 Oscillospiraceae bacterium
CGATATCGCCTTTACAAGTGATATCATAGTAGGCTTTCCAGGGGAGACTTATGAGGATTTCAAAGAAACCTTATCACTAATTAATGAGGTTAAATATAACTCACTATTCACATTTATTTTCTCAGCTAGAGAGGGAACGCCTGCTGCAATTATGGACGACCCTGTATCGCGCGAAGAAAAGGGTAAATGGTTTAATGAACTTTTGAAAACTCAGGAAGTAATCGGTAATACTAAACTTGAAGAAATCTGTGGAAGCGTACAGCGAGTTTTGTGTGACGAATATTTAGGTGACGGCGTATATTCAGGCCGTACCGACGGAATGCATATAGTACATTTTGAAAGCAGCGATAATTTAGTCGGTAAACTTTTAAATGTTAAAATTGATTCATATACAAACGTACTAAAAGGTACTGTAATATAAAAGAAAAAGAGGTAAATTTAAATGAACACATTAGATGCAGTAAGACAGTTAGGCGAGGCTATTCAGAAGGACGAGCGTTTTTTGCGCTATGCCAAAGCAAAGCTTGACAATGATAACAACAAAGAATTACAAGACGCTATTGGCGAATTCAATATGGTTAGAATGGAAATTGACCGTGCTATGTCAACCGAAAATCAGGATGACGCTAAGGTTAAAGAGTTAAACGAAAAGCTTCGTACTCTTTATACACAGATTATGTCTTCTTCAGCTATGGCGGAGTACAATAACGCAAAAGCTGAGCTTGACTCAATGCTTAACGATATCAATAGCGTTATTATGCAGTGTGTAGACGGTGCAGACCCCGCTACCTGTGAGCCTGAAGTTCATTCCTGCAGCGGCAGCTGCGCTACTTGCGGTGGTTGCGGCTGATTATAACTTCTTTTAAGCAATTTTGGGGGTGAAAATATGTCTGGGCTATCACCAATGATGGGACAGTATCTTGAAATTAAAAACAGATATGAAGACAGTATTCTTTTCTTTCGTTTAGGCGATTTTTATGAGATGTTTTTTGAAGACGCTAAAACTGTATCTGAAGAATTGGATTTAGTTTTAACGGGAAAAGACTGCGGCCTTAAAGAGAGAGCACCTATGTGCGGTGTTCCTTTTCATAGTTGTGAGGGTTATATTGCGCGTTTGGTTGAGCGCGGCTACAAGGTTGCTATTTGCGAGCAGGTCGAGGACCCCGCAAAAGCAAAAGGTCTAGTTAAGCGCGATGTAATCCGCGTAATTACTCCGGGTACAGTTATTGAAGATTCAATGCTTGACGAATCAAGAAATAATTATTTAGCTTGTGTTTCTATAACCGAGCAAGGCTTTGGTCTTTGCTTTGCTGACATTTCAACAGGGGAAACCCATATAACCGAAATGCCGGCAGATAATAGCGGTGTTACCATCGTAAACGAGCTTATGCGTTTTCATCCAAGTGAGCTTTTAATAAGTGATGAATATAAAAAGCTATCTTCACTATCAGAATTTTTAAAAAGTAGCTTTGAAGCCCTTATAACCCCCAGAGATAAATCTTCATTTGATATCAATACAACCGAGAATTTAATTCTTAAAAAGTTTTCGGTTGTTAGCGTAGAAAGTATCGGTATCAAAGCAAATTCACCCTCAGCATCAGCATTAGGCGCCTTAATTCAATATATCAATGAAACCGCTCTTATGGGTGAAATTTC
Organism: Oscillospiraceae bacterium; assembly: GCA_029227055.1. Taxonomy (GTDB): domain Bacteria; phylum Bacillota; class Clostridia; order Oscillospirales; family Acutalibacteraceae; genus UBA737. The sequence continues at coordinate 1,657 of JAQXZE010000002.1, forward strand.
AATTAATAAAATTGATGTTTATACCGAATCTCAGTATATGCGCCTTGATATGACTGCGATGCGCAATTTAGAAATCAGCGAAACTATGCGCTCAAAGTCTAAAAAAGGTTCTCTATTATGGGTGCTTGATAAGACAAAAACCGCTATGGGCAAGCGACTTATCAGAGGTTGGGTAGAAAAGCCTCTGAAATCTATTCCTGAAATCTTGCTCAGGCAAAATGCGGTAGGGGAACTAGCCTCAGATACCATTATGCGCGGTGAAGCCTGTGAGTACCTATCAGGTATACGTGATGTTGACCGTATAATGTCTAAAGTAGTTTTTGGAAGTGCTAATGCGCGTGATTTGCTATCCCTATCCGCCACCGCACATAAATTTCCTGTAATAAAACAACTCTTGGCTTCTTCAAATAGCCGTTTACTTAGAAGTATATATGACGATATTGATGAACTTGAAGATATCACAGAACTTATTGATGCGGCAATAAACGAAGAGGCACCTTTAACCTTAAAAGAGGGCAAACTCATTAAATCGGGTTACAGTGAGCAGGTTGACAGACTTCGCGATGATATGGAGAACGGAACCTCTTATCTTTCAGAAATGGAAATTGCCGAAAGAGAGCGTACAGGTATTAAAAATTTAAAGGTTAGATACAATAAAGTCTTTGGATATTATATCGAAGTTACAAACTCTTTCCTTGATAAAGTGCCCGAAAATTACATAAGAAAACAAACACTTACAAATGCCGAGAGATATATTACAGAGGAACTTAAAAACCTTGAAACAAGAGTGCTTTCGGCAAAAGACAGAGTTTTTCAGCTTGAATATGAAATCTTTGACTCTATAAGAAAAACGGTTTCAGAGCAGCTTGCTCGTTTTCAGGCATCCGCTTCTGCTATCGCAAAGCTTGATGTTCTTTGCTCTCTAGCTAATGTTGCTGTTAACAACAACTATTGCTGTCCGCTTATTAACAATGAGGGCGCAATTAATATCAAATCGGGAAGACACCCTGTTGTTGAACAATTATCTTCAACACCCTTTGTTGTAAACGACACCTTCCTTGATAAAGGCGAAAACCGTTGTGCGATTATTACAGGTCCTAATATGGCCGGTAAATCTACTTATATGAGACAAACCGCCCTCATAACCCTAATGGCACAAATCGGTTCATTTGTACCCGCTGAAATGGCAGAAATCGGAATAGTAGACGCTATTTTTACACGTGTTGGCGCTTCCGACGACTTAGCATCAGGAAAATCAACCTTTATGGTGGAAATGAGTGAGGTTGCGGATATTATCAAAAATGCTACAAAAAACAGTTTACTAATCCTTGACGAAATCGGCAGAGGAACTTCTACATTCGACGGTATGTCAATTGCAAGAGCTGTACTCGAATATGTTGCCGATAAAAATAAGCTCGGCGCTAAATCTCTATTTGCTACCCATTATCATGAGCTTACCGAAATGGAAAATGAAATCAAAGGCGTTAAGAACTATAATATAGCCGTTAAAAAACGCGGTGACGATATCATTTTCCTCAGAAGAATAGTTCGCGGCGGTGCAGACGAGAGCTACGGTATTGAGGTTGCAAAGTTAAGCGGTGTGCCAAACTCAATAATAGAGCGAGCAAAAGCTATATTAAAGCAGACCGAAAGTGAAGGTATTGTAACCTATAAAAAAGCCCAAAGTGAAACCTTACAAATTTCTATGGAATCTCAGACTGCAAATGAACTTCTTAAAGAAATGCAGGTAATTGATGTAAACACATTAACGCCAATCGAGGCTATCGGTATTTTATTTGACCTAATTAACAAAGCAAAATCTATTTAAAGGGTGAAGCTATGCCTAAAATTAATCTTCTTCCGACAAGTATTTCCGAGCTTATAGCTGCAGGTGAGGTTGTAGAGCGTCCCGCATCTGTAATCAAGGAAATGGTTGAAAATTCAATAGATGCAGGCGCTACCCACATAACCGTTGAAATTCAGCGTGGTGGAATACTTTATATGCGCATAACCGACGATGGCTGCGGAATTTCTAAAGACGATGTTCCGCTTGCCTTTCTTCGTCATGCAACAAGCAAAATTTCAACAGGCTCGGATTTGGATTTTATTAAAACTTTAGGCTTCAGGGGCGAGGCATTAGCAGCAACTGCTGCCGTTTCAAAAATAGAAATGTTTACTCGTTCTAGGGACGAAAGTATTGGCTCTCATTACTGTATTGAAGGCGGAAAGGAAACTCTTTTCGAGGAATCGGGTTGCCCTGATGGCACTACAATAATAGTCCGCGATTTGTTTTATAATACACCTGCCCGTATGAAGTTTCTTAAAAAAGATGTATCGGAAGGCAATGCTGTTTCCGCCCTTATCGAAAGACTTGCATTATCACACCCCGAAATATCCTTTAAGCTTATAAGAGAGGGTAAAACCGTACTATCAACTGTAGGTGACGGGAAGCTTGAGTCTGTTATTTACAGTGTTTTGGGAAGAGATTTTTCTAAGACACTGATTCCTTTACAGAATGAAAATAATGCTGTAACTGTTAACGGCTTTATTTGTAAGCCTGTTTTCTGCCGTCAATCAAGGGCAGGGCAGTATATCTTTTTAAATAACCGTTTAATTCATTCAGGTACAATTACTGCCGCTGTTGAACAGGCATATAAAAACAGCGCTATGGTAGGAAAATTTCCTGCATTTGTTATTAATGTAAATGTACCTTTTGATACTGTTGATGTTAATGTGCACCCCGCAAAAACTGAAATCAGATTTTCTGATGAGAAGCGTATTTTTGATACGGTTTATTATGCAGTTAAAAACGCTTTAACCTTAGGGGATACTAGACCTACCATAAATGTATCTGTTCAAAAACAGGCTGTTATGCCGAATTTTAATACCAACTTCAAAGAGTATAAACAGGAAAAAATTACCGATATAACCCCTGAGAGAACAGTTTTAAAGACAGATACATACTCAAAACCTAAAATTGATATTAATATTGTTAAAGAACAACCTAAAGTCACTACTCACAACAGTGCTCCTTCCCGTATGCACGACTTTGGTTCTACAATGTTGATAACTAAAAAAGAAACTCCCAAACCCGAAGACCTACCCACAGAAAATGTCGTTCGGGAAAATGTTGATACTCCTATCGAAAAAGAAAATAATATTCAGGAAGAATTGGAAATAAGACTTATCGGCGAGGCTTTTTTAACCTATATAGTGGTCGAGTGCAAAAACAGTATTTACCTTATTGATAAACACGCAGCACACGAAAGAATATTATTTAACGAGCTTAAAAACAAGCTTGTTGTTGATGTTCAAACGCTCTTAGCTCCGATACAGGTAAAGCTTGGCGAAAAAGAGTATGATGCAGTTCTTGATAACACTGAGCTTTTGTTGAAATCGGGATTTGAAATTGAAGATTTCGGTAACAACACAGTTATTGTGAGGGCCATCCCTTCTACCTTACTAAAAGAAGATGTAGCTTCTGTAGTTGTTGAGGCGGCGGCTGCTCTTTCACAAAAGTCAAACCTTGAAATTGAGGCTTTTGACAGGCTTTATCATACCGTAGCTTGTAAAGCCGCCATTAAAGCCGGTAATATAACCAATAATCTCGAACTTTTAAATCTCGCCAAAAGAGTTTTAAACGATAGGGATGTTATGTACTGTCCTCACGGAAGACCTGTGGCTTTTGAACTAAAAAAATCAGATTTAGAAAAACAGTTTGGAAGAATACAATGATTGATAATTTTGTAATTTATATTTTAGGGCCTACAGCCTCGGGCAAAACCTCTCTTGCAGTTGAGCTTGCATTAAAATTTAATGCTGAGGTTGTTTCTGCAGATTCTATGCAGGTTTATAAAGGTATGTCTATAGCGTCTGCTGCCCCTAAAGATAATGAAACTAAAGGTGTTCCACATCATTTAGTAGAATTTTTAGAATTTACCGACGAATTTACCGCAGCTGACTATGTAAATCTCGCGCGAGAAAAAATCAATGAAATACACCAAAGAGGCAAAAACTGTATAGTTGCAGGCGGAACAGGACTATATTTAACATCACTTATCGATAATATCTGTTTTTCAGAGCACGAGGATAACAGTTCTATCAGAGCAGAGCTCGAAAAAATGATGGAAGAAAAGGGTCCCGAATATATGCTCAATATATTGCGAAGTTTTGACCCTGATTCTGCCGAAAAACTTCATCCCAATAATAAAAGACGAATTATCCGAGCTATTGAGGTGTACCGTCTCACAGGTAAAACCGCAACTGAGCTTAATATACTTTCTAAATCAAATAAATCGCCATATAATCAGGTTGTTATCGGTATCAACTACAAATCAAGGGAAAACCTCTATGAAAGAATAAATAAAAGGGTAGACCTGATGCTTCGTAGCGGTCTTTTGGAAGAGGCGAAAAGTTTCTTTAATTTAAAACTCGGTTCAGGTGCTGCACAGGCAATAGGACACAAGGAATTGGCGCCTTTTTTTGAAGGTGAAATCTCTCTAGAAGAAGCAATAGAAAATCTAAAACGAGCTACGCGCAGATACGCCAAGCGCCAAATGACTTGGTTTAATAAACAAGAAAATATTAATTGGATTTACGCAGATGAAACGGATGATATTGTTGAGGCTGCATCAAAGATAATAGAAACGGAGATTAAAAAATGCGAGGAAGCAAATTCTTAAGAATAGCTCTTGTATTATTAGCTGTCTTTTTTGTTTTCCATCAGATGTATTCTTCACTTTTTAAGCCCATAACAACACAAAGTGCCGAATACTTTGAATATTCCGACGGCTTAGAAATCACAGGATATATAATAAGAAACGAAGAAACAGTTTCTACTGCTGCAAGAGGCGTTTTGCATTTTGTAGCGGAAGACGGTGCCCGTGTTGCAAAAAACGGATTGATAGCACAGATTTACGATAATGATAACGCTTCTATTTTAGTTTCACAGATTAATAATATCAAAAGTCAGATTTCCGATATTGAGGAATTACAGGCATACAATGACCAAAAGGCGCCCGATTTGGACCTTATTAATAACCGTGTAAAGCTGTCTCTCAACGACCTTATTAACGGTACCTCGCACGGAAACTTCAACGATGTGCAAAATTTAGAAAAAGAGTTCTTGCTATCCATAAATCGCAGACAAATGATTACGGGAGAACAAACCGATTTTTCCGAACAGTTAAACGCCCTTAAGTCGAAACTTAACGAGCTTAATTCATCGCTTTCGAATCCTACAGGCTCGATAAATTCTAAAAATTCAGGATATTTTATATCCACGGTTGATGGCTATGAAAATCTTTTAACTGCCGACAATTTAAATAAAATAACCCCTGAATACATTAAGAATTTAAATCCCGAGGTAATTTCAGGTGACTCTATTGGAAAAATAGTTTCGGATTACGAATGGTATATTGCAGCTAGAATGCCAATTAATGACTCACTTAAATTTAAGGTTGATGATACAGCGACAATTTCAACAACTCTAAAATCTTCACCCGAGCTTACTGTAACGGTTAGTCAGATAAATCTTTCAGAAGCAAAGGATTATGCGGTTGTGATTTTTTCCTGTAATCAAATGAACAGTGAACTTGCTGCTATGAGATTTGATAGAATGACAGTTGTTAATCATACCTATAAGGGTTTAAAGCTTTCAAAAAAATCGCTTCGAGTGGTTGATTCAAAGACCGGTGTTTATGTATTAAGCGGTATTACGCTTCATTTTGTGCCTGTAAATGTTATTTTCAGCGATGATGACTTCATTATCTGTGAACAACAAAAGAGCACAGAGACCGTTTTACGCTTATATGATGAGGTTGTAGTAAAGGGGAGGAACTTGTATGATGGAAAAGTTGTCGGCTAAAGAGTTTGACGAAAATTATAAGGTTATTCTCGAACAGCTTAATAATGCAGCTTTATCGTCTGGAAGAAATGTTGATGACATTATACTTTTAGCGGCTACCAAAACAGTTGACCCTGATACTATCAATTATGCTATAAATTCAGGCATAAAGTATATCGGTGAAAACAAAGTACAAGAATTTCTTCAAAAAAACGATGAAATTATAAATGTGCACAAGCATTTTATCGGCCATCTCCAAACTAATAAAGTAAAGGATATAATCGATAAAGTAGAGCTTATACAATCGGTACATTCAATAAAGCTTGCAAAAGAGATATCAAAACAAGCTACGAAACATAATAAAGAGATGTCTGTTCTTTTAGAAGTTAATATAGGTAACGAGGAAAGTAAGTCGGGATTTTCGGCAGAAGAAATTTATGAAGCAGTTCATGAGATAAGCGAACTTGATAATATTTTTATCAAGGGTTTAATGGCAATTCCGCCTATCTGTGATACTCCTGAAAGCAATCGTAAATATTTTGCCAAAATGAACAAAATCTTTGTTGACATTCGCTCTAAAAAAATAGATAATAGTAGTATGGATATACTCTCAATGGGTATGTCTGACGATTTTTCTGTCGCAATAACCGAAGGCGCAAATTTAGTTCGTTTAGGAACTGCTCTTTTCGGTAAAAGAATTTATAAATAAATTAACATAAAGGAGATACATTATGGGACTTTGGAGTAATATCAAAAACATTATGACTATACCTGAGGAGGACGAATTCGAAGAAGAGTTTGAAGCCGTTGAAGAGACTAATGAGCGCAATGCCGATGTAGAAGAAGCATCTGTAAAACGCGAGTCTACTCCCAGAATTTTCCAAAGCAACAAGGCTAAAACTGTACCTTACAATCCTTCGCAAATGCAGGTTATTTTAGTAAAGCCTGACAGATTTGAGGATGTTACTGCTATTGCAGACCACTTAAATGAGAAAAAGACTGTTGTTTTAAATCTCGAATCTGCAAATAGAGAGGTATCACGCCGCATTATCGATTTCTTAAGCGGTGTAGCCTATGCAAATCACGGAAATATGCGTAAAGTGGCAAACAGCACCTTTATAATTGTGCCTACTTCTGTTGATGTTATGGGTGAATTGATGCTTGAAGATTTCGAAGAAGGAAAAATGTACTTCTAATGGAGGGTGAACTCCTGATCCCTAGGGCTCTTGATTTGATTTTTTTGAGTGAGAGCACCTCAAAGCCGCATTTTCTAGGCTTTTTAACAGAGGAAGAGGCAACAACCGTTTATACCGCAATAAAGGGCAAAACTGAAAATATATCCTTTTTTGGCGGTTATGACGAAGCTGAGCGTACTCTTTTTTGTGCCTATCCCGAGTGGTGTAGTGAAGTTAAATTTCCTATAGAGGCAGTTACTTTTTCTTTTAACGGCGCTTATAAGCTTTCTCATAGAGATTTTTTAGGCGCTCTTATGTCAATAGGAATTAAAAGAGAATCTGTCGGTGATATATTACTAGACAATAACCGTGCTATTGTTTTTCTGCGCACAGAAGTGCTCGAATTTGTGTTAACGCAAATTACTAAGGTTGGAAGAGTCGGTGTAAAGCTTTCTCGTGGATATGAAGGCGATTTGCCGCAAAAAAGTATACTTAAACCCTTTTCTACCACAGTAGCTTCTATGCGTCTTGATTGCGTAGTTAGTGCTCTTTGTAACATATCGAGGGGACACGCTACCGATTTAATTGAAGAAACCAAGGTTTCTTTGAATTCTCTTTTTATTGAGAAAACAACTAAAACTGTTGAAGCAGGAGATAAGCTTTCTGTTAGGGGATACGGTAAATTTTATATTACCTCTGACTCTGATTTAACCAAAAAGGGAAGAATTATTTTAAAATACAACAAATATGTATAGGGGGATTTTTATGTTAAGCTCAAATGATATCAGAAATATTAAATTTTCAAAATCTGTTGGCGGTTACAAGCAGGAGGAAGTAGATATACTTCTTGATAAAATCGAAACCGATTACGAACAGTATGAGCGTACCTTACGCGCTCTTACCGATAAAATTGAAACTTTAAATACCGAAATTGAAGGATATAAGAATTCCCAGAACAGTATTCAGAATGTTTTACTCAGCGCGCAAAAGCTAGCTGACCAGATTATTGAAGATGCTAAGGTAAAGAGTGAAGAAATAGTTCAGAATGCGGAAGCTAGTATTTCTCTTATCACTGCGCGTGAAAAAGAATTATCTAACGCTTTCGAATTAAAGGCAGGCGAGCGCAAAGCCGCTGCTGAAAGCGAAATCAATGCTATGCTAGCCGAGGCACAAAGAAAAGCTGCCGCAATCGAAAAGGCAACCGCTGATTCTGTTGAGCGTCAGCAAATTTTATTTAATAAAATCAAACTTGAAATTGCCGCATTTAAAAATGAGGTTACCAAGAAATATAAAGAGCATTTGGAAGTTCTTCAGAAATTACCCGATACTGCATCAATGTCTCCTCAAGAAATTGCTAACCTTGTTTCTGCAAGATTTGATGCTCCTGCCGATGTTGATGTATTTATCGAAGATACAAATACTGAAATATTTTCTGTAAACGAAACTGAAAATATTATCGAACCGGTTGTAGAAACTACTGAGGAATAATATCTGTTTGGAGGAACGGCTTTGTTATCATACATTTTAGCCCTTTTTACAGGTCTTTTAGTATTGTTTTTTGACCAATACACAAAAGAACTTGTTATTGCAAATTTCAAATTAGCCGAATCGCGCGAATTTATTGACGGTCTAATCAACTTTGTCTATATTCATAATAAAGGTGGCGCTTGGGGACTTTTAAGCGGCAGAACATGGATTTTATTATCAATAACTATAGTTATTATGTTTGTATGTGTTGTTTTGCTTATTAAATACGGTCTTAAAAACAAGCTTATGTTTTGGGCGGTATCCCTTATTCTTTTTGGCGGAATCGGAAATATGATAGACAGAATTTTCAGAGATGGTAATGTTATAGATTTTATTCATCTCGATTTTATGCCTGATTTTCCAGTTTTTAATATAGCCGACTGTGCTATTGTCATAGGAGCCGGTTTACTGATTTTGTATTTTGTTTTAGATATTATTAAGGATAACAGACAAAGGAAAAAGCTTGCAAAATCTATGGGACAACAAGATGACAACAATTGATTCTGTTTTTTATT
>JAQXZE010000003.1 GCA_029227055.1 Oscillospiraceae bacterium
TCCGTCATACTTTTAAAGTACTTGACTTCTTCTCTCGATTTCTCTCAAGAATTGTCGGGTCCTTATTATCGTCGTTGTTTAATTTTCAAGGTCCGTTTTTGGCGCTCTTTTACAGGGCGCCTGATTATAATACCACAAGCAATCCCTTTTGTCAACACTTTTTTCTCAGTTTTTTAAAAAAATTTTTTGCTTTTTTCTCGCTCACTATATCTTGTGTTTTATGCCTCTGTTTATACACAATTTTCCTTAGAAAAAGTTAAAAAAGACGGCTTTCGCCGCCTTTTTTCTTTCAGTTTTAATTATCAACTACGAAGCATTCCTGTATTCCATAATATTTAAAACATTCAATTGCTTTTGAATCTATCTGTTCTCCGCACAGAATTACAGGAACCGCAGGAGGACACGCAACACTTACAGTTGCCAACACCCTACCTTCACATTTTTCTATGCTCATTCTTTTTGAGGGCGAGAAAAGTGCCTCCTTTAGCGACAACACCTTCTTACTTATTACAGGCGTCGGCGGAGTAGCATCTATTGCTTTTCTTTTTTTTATTGAAGCTAACGCTGCCTTCAATTTTTCTAACCCTTCTGCTCCTGTTTCAAGAGTAAGCATCATTACGGCAAAATCAGGATCGGAAAATTCACACACTATTTTCTTTTCGAGCAGCTTTTGTGCAAGCTCCGTTCCTGTATACCCGAAGGCTTTTGATGCAACGGTAAGCTTTAACGGCTCATCACCGACAAGGCAGTATCCCATTTCCTTAACTTCGGTCTTTAACGCTTCAACCTCTTTTACAAAATCGGAAAGCCGCTTGGGATAATCCTGCGCCAAATATTTGTTTGCTGCATCAAGCGACTGCAAAATCAAATAAGACGGACTAGTCGAAGCAAAAACATCCATTGCCACTTCTGAATGCTCTGCAAAAAAAGTTGGCGCACTATCGGAAATATGCATATAGGCTCCCCCTGTTAAAACAGGCAGGGTTTTATGAGCCGAATCGCAGCAGATATCCGCTCCCTGTGCTATCGGATGGCACGACTTCTCAAGAAAAGCCAAATATGCGCCGTGTGCATTATCGACAAGCAGTAAAACCCCATATTTACGACAGACCTCGGACAAAGCGTTTATATCCAAAACAGTGCCGAGATAATCGGGACTTGTAACATATACGGCAATCGGTTTTTCTTTGCAGCCACACAGATAATTTTCAAGAAAATCAGCGTCAATTTTGCAGCTGATAACAGACTCTGTATTTTCAGGCAAAAGCCATTCCACTTCAATATCAAGCAAGGCCGCTGCCGACACAAAGGTTTTATGCGCATTACGACCCGCAGCGATAATCGGCTTTTTGCCCTGAGCTTCTCCGTATGTTTTTACGAGGTACAACATAGCCCGTATGCAAAGCGACGATCCCTCAGCAGAATACACCGTTCTTGAAGTTTTGAAAAGTTTTGCCGCGTTTTCTTCGCTTCTTCTGATTATGCCCTGGGAGTTATATAAAACATCTGCACCATCGATTTCGGTAATGTCATTCTGTTCAACACCTATAAAGCCTTTACCTTTATGACCCGGCATATGCAGACGCAAGAAACCACCGCAGGCATATCTCTTTACAAAATCTACAACGGGAGTTTTCATTTTCCCTCTCCTACTGTTTTTGCCGCTTCAAGCATAATAGCACATTCCATTCTCTTGCGGAACAGTTCGCATCCATAGCTATATACACCGTTTACCGAGCCTGTAGCATGATAGGCATTTGCAGCGCAACCGCCCGAGCAATATAATTTTGCCCAACAGTCTTTACATTCGGGACGAGTATATACATTGCACTCAGCAAACTCGTTTTGCACTTCAAGGTTATCCACACCCGTCCAAACATTTCCGAGTTTAAATCTTTCTTCGCCCACAAACTGATGACAGGGATAAAGATCTCCCCAAGGGGTGACTGCCATATACTCGGTTCCTGAGCCACAGCCCGAAATTCGTTTATAAATACACGGTCCACCCTTTAAATCAAGCATATAGTGATAAAAAGTGAAGGGTTTGCCCGCGCGATGTCTTTCAAGCATCAGGCTTGCTAGCTTTTCATACTGCTCTAAAACCACAGGCAAATCTTCTTCGGTTAAAGCCGAAGGGTCTTCAGGAGCGCAAACCACCGGTTCCATACTAAGCTCGGTAAATCCCAAAGAAAGCATTTTTTCGATATCCTTTAAGAAGTCGGGATTAGCGTGAGTAAAGGTTCCTCGCATATAATAGTTTTTATTGCCTCTTTTTTCAACAAACCTTTGAAACTTTGGAACAATTCTTTCCCAACTTCCGTTTCCGGCAAAATCCACCCTGAAACGATCGTGGACTTCCTGTCTACCGTCAAGGCTAAGAACAACATTACTCATTTCCTTATTGGCGAATTCTATTACATCGTCATCAACCAATATACCGTTGGTGGTAAGGGTAAACCGGAAATTCTTGCCGCACTGCTTTTCTTTCTTTCTCGCATAGGCGACAAGCTCTTTTATCATATCAAAGTTCATAAGCGGCTCGCCACCGAAGAAGTCCACTTCAAGATTTCTTCGACCTGGAGAGTTCTCTATTAAAAAGTCGAGCGCTCTTTTTCCCACCTCAAGACTCATAACCGCTCTGTCCCCATGGTATTTGCCTTGACTTGCAAAGCAATACGAGCAATTAAGATTACAAGTATGTGCAACGTGTAAACAAAGCGCTTTTACAACACCCGCATTTTTTCTCTTTAAATCGCCCGCCATAGATTCAAAGGTATCTTCACAAAAAAGCTTTTTACTCTTCTTTAATTCCTCTATATCATCAAAACACTCACATATTTCTTCTTCGGTTATACCTTCGGTGTTCGAATATTTTTCAAGAACCGTATCGATTATTTTCCTTTTAGAATGTTGCTCATACATTTCGATAATATCGTAAGCCACCTCGTCTACAAGATGGACCGAGCCCGAATATACATCAAGCACGATATTTAATCCGCCGAGCTTATAACAATGGATCATTATTTTCCCTTCCCACAAAAAATGCCGCCAAAACGGCGGCACTCGTTTTCATTTTTTATTACTTCTCAACGTTCTCGCATTCCTGATTTGCAATACCGCAGCTGGTTTTGCAAGCAGACTGGCAAGAAGTCTGGCATTCGCCACATCCGCCGTTTTTAGCGCTTTCGCAGAGATTTTTAGTATCTAATGTTTGAATACGTTTCATTTTTTATTCCTCCAAAGATTATTTTTATTCATTATATCACGCCGTTTTGAAAAAATCAAGAAGTATATAGATTTACTCCTCTGCAAGCTTTCTTGCAAACTCGGCGAGCTCGACATCGCTGTAAAATTCTATTGTCAAGGTACCTTTTCCGTTGCCTGTGGGGTTTACGGTAACCTTTCTATGCATCTCGGTTTTAAGAGAAAGCTCAACCTCGCTATAAAAACTATTCTTAGGCGCCTTTACCTTTTTCGGTTTTATGGCAGCCTTACTGTTTTTCGCCATTTTTTCGAGCTCTCGAACCGATGCGCCGTCTGCCGCTAATAAAAGCATTTTCTCTCTTAGCTCTTCATCGTCGGTTGCGAGCAGGGCTCTTGCATGACCTGCGGTGATAGCTCCAATTTTAAGGGCTTCAAGCTCGTTTTCATTTAGCCTTAAAAGTCTTAGCGCGTTTGCTACCGCGCTTCTCGATTTTCCAACCGTCTCAGAAATCTCTTCCTGAGTAAGACCGTATCTATCTATAAGGGTTTTATAGCCGAGCGCTTCTTCAACGGCGTTTAAGTCCTCACGCTGAAGATTTTCTATGAGGGCTACCTCCATATACTCGCGGTCGTCAAAATCCTTTATGATAACAGGAACATCATAAAGCTCTGCAATACGGCAGGCTCTCCAACGGCGCTCACCCGCAACTATCTGATAATTACCGTTTGACATCGGGCGCACTACAATCGGCTGCAAAAGACCGTGCTTTTTAATGCTGTCTGCAAGCTCGCTTAAAGCCTCTTCGTCGAAATCCTTTCTCGGCTGCTCGCGGTTGGGCTCTATATCGTTAAGGCGAACCGTAACAACTCCCTTTTCGTCAGAGGAATTTTCATTGAAAAGAGAATCTAGACCTCTACCGAGTCCTCCTTTTTTCTCTGCCATAGTTACGCCCTCCTATTTCTCTTTAAAAATTCTTTTGCCAAGTCGTCATAGGCGACTGCGCCCTTTGAGCGACGGTCGTAATACTGTATCGGCATTCCATAGCTTGGTGCCTCGCTAAGTCTCACTGCTCTAGGAATTGCGGTTTTATAAAGCTTGTCCGCAAAATATTTTTTAATTTCAGAAACCACCTGTTGAGTAAGCTTTAGTCTGCCGTCAAACATAGTAAGAACTATTCCCTCGATTTCAAGGGTTGGATTATAAAGTCTTTTTACCTGACGGACGGTATTAATAAGCTGAGATAATCCCTCAAGAGCAAAATATTCACACTGAATAGGAACTAAGACACTATCGCTGACATTAAGGGCATTGATTGTTATAAGTCCCAAAGAGGGCGGACAATCAATGAAAATATAATCGTATGTATCTCTTATAGGCAAAAGAGCCGTTTTAAGCTGTGCTTCTCTATGCTCAATCTCTATAAGGTCGACCTCTGCCGCCGCCAAATCCATAGAAGAGGGAATTATATCAATATTTTTAAATTCGGTTTTTACGATTGTAGCATCGGCTCTGGCTTTTCCGATTAAAAGCTCATAGCAGGAATTTACTCCCGCCTTTTTTCTAATTCCGTATCCACTAGTGGTGTTACCCTGAGGGTCGGCATCAACAATAAGCACCCTTTTGCCTGACGCACCCACAGCCGAAGCCAAATTTACAGCCGTGGTAGTTTTTCCTACGCCGCCCTTTTGATTAACAACCGCAATGATTTTGCCCACGCGAGCACCTCCATATATGTATATAAATATATATTATATTATTTAATATATATTGTACCAATATTGTTTCATGTGAAACATTGAACATCTTGACCTTTTACAAAATTCATTATATCAACTCTTCGATTAAATGTAAATAGAAATTTATTGGATAATTCAAGTAAAAAGCAAAAAGCCGCAAGGAAACTTACTAAAAACATCCCTTGCAGCTTTACTTTTTTGAATTTCTATTTTTTATAGTCCGATTTAAAGATTATCGACATTAAAAGTCCCATAACAATGGCTGTAGCTATTCCTGCAGCTGTAGCGGTAAGTCCGCCTGCCAAGGCTCCCAAAAAGCCGTATTGCTTTACCGCCTCTTTAACTCCCATTGCAAGAGCATAACCAAATCCTGTAAGCGGCACTGTAGCGCCCGCACCTGCAAACTTTACAAGCGGCTCATAAACGCCGATGGCGGTAAGCGCCACTCCCGACACCACATAGGTGACCAATATTCTTGCAGGCGTGAGCTTTGTAAAGTCTATAAGCAACTGACCTATAGCGCATATAATACCGCCGACAACAAAAGCTTTAAGACAATCGGTTAAAAGTTCCATTCCTATTCCCCTTTTCTAAAAAACATAAGCCGTTTAAGTATAATTGTTTCACATGAAACATTTTTCCCAAAATTTTTGTGTTTATACTCTTCTTTTCTGTTTTTTAGTTTTGAGAATTGTCAAAAAGAAGTCCCTCTAAAATTTTTAAACTCTTTTTTCTAACCCTGAACCTTAACTCACCTTTTCTTCTTTCGGCATATTCTGCAAAGATAAATACTCTAGCTTGTCCCAATACTTCTTCTATTAAATTTGTTTTTATTAAAACAAGAGAAATCTTTTCTATCTCTACTGCCTTTGTCTTTTTAATGAAAAACCCGTTTTTAGTGACAATTTTGCCCGAAAAGATTTGAACCTTGAAATTTCTTGTTTCCAAAACGGTAAAAATCAGCGCCGCCGCTATTAGCGAGACCTCTGTATATAATGTTTCGGAAACCTCTTTATATAAAGCATATTGCAAGACGCCTCTTATAATCGGCAAGGTAAGGACAAGCCAAAAAGGTTTTGTTCTTATAAAAAATAAGAGCGGTCTCGCCGAAATCTCAATTATCATATACCATCGCCTGTCTTTCCGCTATCAAAAAAGATTTTTGCCGTGTCTTCCGCAAGTTCCGGTATAAAAATTCTCTTTCTTGCCGACTTTATAAAGGTTGCCGCAAGCTTCATTCTTTTTGCAAGTGGTGTCTGAAAACCCGTAATAGAGGCAATTCTTTTTCTCGGTATTAAATTTTCGGTGTTAATGATAACCCCACTAGATACCTTTATATAGTTTTCATCAATAAAAATCCGATATTTCTTTATAGCAAAGGGGATTATTAAAAAGACCTCAAAAAGCAATAAAGCTACCGCTATCACTAATATTAATAGGAAAAACTGACTTTTTCTAATAAAAAAAGCAAAAGGCGCAATTAAAACTATTGCAATTATACCGATTCTTATTTGCCACAGCCTTACCGTTTGCTTTGGCAGCGAAAAACCGTTTTGCATCGTTTTAATTCACGCCTCTCAAATTATTGACATTTTTTGACATTTTCCCAATATTCTTTGTATTTCTGCTCGGTTTTATTATCCCCGTAAACATAATACTTTTTATCTTTAATTTTATCGGGTAAATATTGCTGTTTTACATAGTGGTTCTTATATTCGTGCGGATAAAGGTAATTTTGTCCCTTAACCTCGGCGTCTTCTCCGTCAAAGTGCTTGTTTTGAAGCTGTCTCGGAATTGGTCCGCCGATTCCCCTCTCGATATCGCTCATAGCGGCATTTATCGCATCGTGCCCTGAATTTGATTTAGGACTTGTAGCCACCAAAATTACCGCATCGGCAAGGGGAAGTCTCGCTTCAGGAAGCCCTACCATTAAAGCGGTATCAACAGCGGCTTTTACTATCGGTATAATCTGAGGATAGGCAAGACCTACATCTTCACTAGCGCAAACAAGCAGTCTTCTGCAGGCACTGGGCAAATCGCCCGCCGCTAAAATTCTGCCGAGATAATAAACGGCAGCATCGGGGTCGGAGCCGCGCATTGATTTTTGATAGGCAGATAACAGGTCATAATGCTCATCGCCCTCGCGGTCGTACCTTACAGAGTTTCCTCTGAGTATTTCCTCTACGGTTTCGTCATCTATAACAATTTCTCCGCCGCTGTCAGCTACTAAAACCGAGAGCTCTAGCATATTAAGGGACCGTCTCACATCACCCGAAGCAGCTCTCGCGATTTTTAAAACATTTTCGCTTGAAATACTTATTTTCTTGCCCTTTTCTTGCTCTAAAGCCGAGACTGCTCTCTCTACTACCTCGCCGATATCCTCTGCTGATAGCACCTTAAACTCAAAAACTGTTGAACGGCTTAAAATAGCATTATAAACATAGAAATACGGGTTTTCTGTCGTTGATGCGATTAGAGTTATATCCCCGTTTTCTATGTAGGACAGCAAAATCTGCTGCTGCTTTTTATTGAAATACTGTATTTCGTCAAGATAAAGTAAAATTCCGCTGGATGCCTCAATTGTACCTATTGTGTCGACAATTTCTCTGATATCCGAGGTGGACGCCGTTGTGGCGTTAAGATAGCAAAGCTTTTTGCCGCATCTGTTTGCAATTATGTTTGCAACGGTAGTCTTTCCAACTCCTGACGGGCCATAGAATATAAGATTCGGAAGCTCTCCAGATTCAATTATTCTCCGAAGCACCTTGCCTTCTGCCAAGAGATGCTTTTGACCCGATACCTCTTCTAAGGTTTTCGGTCTTACTCTATCTGCAAGAGGTGAATTCATAATCTGCCTCCTTAAAGTTTGTCCAAATTTTCTTCATTTATTATATATGTTATTTTAATCCTTTTCAAGATTTAAAAGATTCCTCATAACCGGTTTTTCCCCTCGCCATTCGTATGCTCTGCCGCTTATATCCTCGCCAAGACAGAATTTATCGCGATAGCCGTCTATGAACTCTTTTATATATGTGATTTGAGCGTCTTTATTTTCGGGGCAGACTTCACTGCAAATATCACAGCCCCAAACAATATTGTGCTTTTGAAGGGCTGCTAATTCTTCGGCTTCAAGCTCGCCTTTTTTCTGACTTATATTAGACAGACAGTCGCCCAAAATCCCTTTAGGGCAGACAGACATACAAATTCCGCAGTCTTTACAATTCTTTGGGGTTTTATTATCTAATCTTAAATCTAAGTCTGTGATAATCTCTCCTATAAAAACAAAGCTTCCGTACTTTTTATTTATTAAAAGCCCGTTTTTGCCAATAACGCCAAGACCTGATATTGCCGCCGCATAAACTTCGGGAATTGGCGAATTGTCTATGAAAAAATCAAATTGATATCCGTCTATATATTTTGAAACCTCTGCACAGGCTCGTCTTAAATATTCACCGCAAACCTTATGATAGTCGGGAACTGCGGCATATCGGCTGATATTTTGGGGTGCCGCTTCCCTTACCTTATAGGGAAAGAGACAGGTTATAACCGTTTTAGCGTTTTGCGGTATTCTGTTTTTTGCTCTGCAATCAATAAGCTTATCCTCAAGCTGACTAAAAGCACAAAAGCCGACATCTTTTATGCCGACTTCGGTTATTATCTCAATTATTCTTTGCTTCATTTTTGCGCACCGCCTCAAAAAAATCTGTCAAAAGCGCTTTGCATTCGTCCTCATATATTCCGCCGTAAACTTCGGGTCTGCTTTCAAAGGGATAACTGCAAAGATTTACTACGCTATCCATACTGCCGGCGTTTAAATCATAGGCTCCGAAAACAACGGTGGAAATTCTTGAGTTTATTATAGCACCCGTGCACATAGGGCAAGGCTCAAGGGTTACATAAAGCTCACACCCCGAAAGCCGCCAATCGCCAATATTTTTACAAGCAGCCTCAATTGCCTCTATTTCGGCGTGGGAAATAACGCTTTTCTTTTCCTCTCTGCGATTATGTCCTGCGCCTACTATCTCGCCGTCCTTTACAACCACCGCGCCGACAGGAATTTCTCCCTTTAAAGCTGCTTTTTTTGCCTCGGCAATGGCGCTCTTCATAAACCTACTGTTCATCTATATGAAAACCTACATTATCTTTTAGTGTGTATGCCTCGTGTTTGCCAATGGGGTCGTTTTTGCAAATGCTAACGAAAACAAAAGGCAATATAATCGGTATAAAGAACCCTAACACAGCTACCGCTACAGGATGATTTAATGAAAACTGTCTGAATATCTGAACTGTTGCGCAGGTCTTAACTATTCTTAAAAGAAAAGACACAGCTGCCGCCACCAAAAGCAGAACAAACGAGAGATTAAAGCCTTCAAAAATCTGCGAATTTAAAGCGGCACCCTCCATCATTGCCTCTTCTGCCGCAAAAATGAGTGCGGACGCCTCCTTTACAAAGGAAAAAACAAAAACCCAAATTGCCGCTATCTTTAAAATATAGAAAAAGGAAATGAGTTTTTTATATACTCTTCTATTAAAGTTTATAGCGGCTGCAGAATCTGCTAAATCTCCAAAGAAAAAAACATTCAAAATGGGAACTAAGCTTTTCCAGGTGCTTTTTATTGAAAGCTTTCTCGCCATTCTGTAAATTCCGTATGCCTGTGCATAAAAGAGGGCTGCAAAAATTACTGCTAAAAGCAAAAACATCGCAGAAAACAGCAATATTAAAAATCCGAAACTGTCAGCGGTGAATCCGAAATCGGCAAGTGTCTTCATTTTTTCAACTCCATAATTTAAAAATATAATAATGCTTCTACAAAACAGATAACTGTAAAGACGATTACCAAGGGTGAAGCAAAGAAAAATTTATACTTTTCTACTTCCTTTGACTTCATATCGACCTTTTTGAATGTAAAAGCGTCTGAGTTTCTCTTGTTATACCAATATGCACCTACAATAGCGGCAATTAAAACGACTGCGAGGTATGCATAGTATAATACATTCTGCAAATTTGCACTAAGTCCCTCAAAAACATAGTCCATAAGAACAGAAATTGAGTTGTTTATGCCGTGTATTATAACTGCAATCCAAATACTACCGCTTTTAACTGTGATATATGCTAAAATTATGCCCACCAAAAAGGCAAACGGAATTTGTTCAAAGTTTCCGTGCATAAGTCCGAAAATAAAAGAGGAAACAACAATAGCAAATCCGTCACCGAATTTCCTGAGCGAGCCCAAAATCAGACCTCTGCAGGCAAATTCTTCGACAAGGGCAGGAATTATTGCCGTTGCAATAAAGGAAATTATAAAACCTAATATCCCCTCGGGATTTTCGCCGAAATCTACATTATAATCTATTCCAAAGGAAGAAAAAATACTTCCCGCTATACCTACAGCAAGATTCGCAAAGGCACAAAAGCCAACTCCCATTAATATAAGGGGAAGAAAATCCCGCGACTTCGGTTTTGAAAGGGCTACCGTTTCACTTATCGAATAGCCTCCAATTTTAAAAACCAAAGCAAAGGGCAGAGTAAATAAAAGCGAGGAAAAGGCTATCTGCACCATCTCGTTTATAAAGGGGTCGGAAAAGAAGGCAGTCATTTGCTTATAGCTTACCCCAAATATCCCTAAAAGAATAGCAACCCCTGTTGCCCAAAAGAAAGACACGAAAAGCATCAGAAGAACTGCAATACTAATCGTAATTGCCGTGCGTCTTATCTGCTTTTTTTCTTTTTCTTTCGGGTCGGGCGGATAAAAGGGCATATTCACATTAGTAAAACCGCCGCTTTGCGTTGTTTCATATTGAAAATCGTATTGTTCTTGCATTTAAAGCTCCTTTTTACTGGACCGCTTTTAAAAATTTTATTCTCCTCTTTTAAAGCCTGTCTGCAATCTCTTGCAGACAGTCTTTTCCCTTATTCTTCGTCCGGTTCTACTCTTTCTTCGGTTTCAGGAATATTCACCTCGTCAGGTGATACCTCTGCCGCATCAGCTTCGGGAGCATCGGGAGTGTCGTTTACTTCACTCTCGTCATGCTCAGCCATATCAACCGAGAGAATTTTTCTTACAGTTTCTCCGTTTGAATTTGTAGTACGCATTACGCGAACACCCTTAGCAGGGCGCGCAAATACAGAAATATCGTCTGCAAATATACGGATTATAATGCCGTCATCTGCAATCATAATGATATCTGTATTTTCAGGCACAGGAAGAACCGCCGCTACAAGACCGTACTTCTCTGTACGGTAATTTTTAATACCCTTACCGCCTCTAGACTGAAGTCTGTAATCGGAAATAGCGCTTATTCTACCGTAGCCTGTTTCGGTGATGGTGAGAACTCGGGTGTTCTCGTCGCAGATAGCCATATCTACAACCGAGTCGCCCTCTCTCATAGTTATTGCCTTAACGCCCCTTGCAGTTCTGCCCATTGCTCTTACATCGCTCTCTCTGAACTGAATTGCAAAGCCGTTTTTAGTAGCAAGAAGTAAATTATCGTTGCCCGTTGTAAGACGAACAAATTTAAGTTCGTCGCCCTCGTCAATGGAAAGGGCTATAATACCGCTCTTTCTTGTGTTCTTAAACTCAGATAAACGGGTGCGCTTAATAATTCCCTTAGCGGTAACCATAGAAAGATAGCTTTCCTGGTCGTCCTTATCAGTACAGGGCAGAATAGTTGCTATCTGCTCTCCCGGCATAAGCGGAATAACATTTACAACATTCATTCCCTTGCTCTGACGGCTACCCTCAGGAATTTCATAAGCCTTAATTCTGTAAACTCTGCCGAGATTTGTAAATATCATTACAAAATCGTGTGACGAGCAGACAAACATATTCTTAATAAGGTCGTCGTCCCTTGTGGTCATACCCTTTATTCCCTTACCCCCGCGGTTCTGAACGCTATACTCACTAGAGGGCACACGTTTAATGTATCCGTTTTCGGTTCGGGTTATTACACATTCTTCTTCGGGGATAAGGTCTTCAATATCAACCTCGCCTAAAACATCGGTAATATCTGTACGGCGGTCGTCAGAATATTTATCACGAAGATTTAATGTTTCGGTCTTTACGATATCGAGAATTCTCTCTCGGCTTGCGAGAATTGCTTCGCATTCCTTAATGAAATCGTGCTTTTCCTGAAGCTCGTCCAGAATTTTCTGCTTTTCAAGACCTGCAAGTTTTCCGAGCTGCATCTGAACGATTGCTGTGGTCTGAATATCGTCAAGACTAAAGCGTTCAGACAAAGCTTCCTTACTTTCAGGAATAGTCTTGCTGCTGCGGATTATTGCGATAACCTCGTCAATAAAGTCAAGCGCTACCTTTAAGCCCTCTAAAATATGTGCTCTCTCTTCTGCCTTTCTCTTATCGAAAGCAGTTCTTCTGTATACGATTTCATATTGGAAATCGATACAGTTTTGTAGCATCTCTTTTAAGGTTAAAATCTGAGGCTTGCCGTTTACTATAGCTAACAAAATTGCACCAAAGGTAGTCTGTAATGAGGTATAACGGTAAATCTTATTAAGAACTACCTGCGGATTTGCATCCTTTTTGAGATCAACGATAATTTTAATACCGCCGTCACGCTTTGAAGAGTAGTCAACAACATCGTCAATACCCTCAATGCGCTTATCAGCCGCCAAATCATAAATATTCTTAACTAAATCCTGCTTTTTAACCTTGTAGGGAATTTCGGTTATAACAATTCTGTACTTTCCGTTCTTAACCTCTTCGATTTCTGCCTTACCGCGTAAAATGATTTTTCCGCGACCCGTAGCATAAGCGGCTCTTATTCCGCTTCTGCCCATTATTATTCCGCCTGTTGGGAAATCAGGGCCCTTGATATGCTGACAAATCTCCTGTAAATCGGCATCGGGATTATCGATAAGGCAGCACATACCGTCAATAACCTCGCCTAAATTATGAGGAGGTATTTCGGTTGCCATACCAACAGCGATACCTGATGAACCGTTAACTAAAAGCTGAGGAAATCTTACGGGTAAAACTGTTGGCTCTTCAAGACGGTTATCGTAGTTAGGAGAGAAATCAACCGTTTCCTTCTCAATATCGTCAAGCATACTTAGGGAAAGCCTGTTCATTCTCGACTCGGTATATCGGTAAGCAGCAGCGGGATATCCGTCTATGTTACCGAAGTTTCCATGTCCGTCTATAAGGGTATAGCGAAGGGAGAAATCCTGCGCCATACGAACCATTGCATCATAAACGCTGGCGTCACCATGCGGATGGTAACGACCAAGCACAGAACCTACCGTATCGGCGCACTTTCTGTAGGCTTTATCGGGGGTAAGTCCGTTTTCATACATGGTATAAAGTATTCTTCTGTGAACAGGCTTTAAGCCGTCTCTTACATCGGGGATAGCACGGCCTACCAAAACCGACATTGAATACTGAAGCATACTCTGTTTTACTTCATCTACAATTTCTACCGGCAGAATATTTGTTTCTTCATTACTCGGCCAATATACATTTTCTTGTTTTGCCATTTTTTATCCCCTCCTTAAATATCTAAGTCAGTAGCGAATACTGCGTTTTCTTCTATGAATTTTCTTCTCGGCTCTACTTCTTCGCCCATTAGCATTGTAAAGGTTTCGTCTGCTATTTGAGCGTCCTCCATAGTAACCCTAAGCATTGTTCTGTGTTCAGGGTCGAGCGTTGTCTCCCAAAGCTGTTCGGGGTTCATCTCACCAAGACCCTTATAGCGCTGAATATCAACATTTCCGCCGAGCTGCTCTACAAAAGCGTCCTTTTCTTCGTCGGTAAATGCATCGTAATACTTTTTACCCTTTGAAACTCTGTAAAGAGGCGGTTGAGCAAGATATATATGCCCTGTCTCTATAAGCTGCGGCATAAATCGGAAGAAGAAGGTTAAGAGAAGTGTTCTGATATGAGAACCGTCGACATCGGCATCGGCCATAATTACAATTTTATCATATCGAAGTTTATCTATATCAAAATTTTCTGCTATTCCTGTACCCAAAGCTACTATTACAGGGGTGAGCTTATCGTTGCCGTAAACCTTATCTGCTCTTGCCTTTTCAACATTAAGCATCTTACCCCAAAGCGGTAAAATTGCCTGATAGGTACTGTTTCTTCCTTCAACAGCACTTCCTCCCGCACTGTCTCCCTCTACTATAAAGATTTCGGTTTTTGTGGGGTCGTTAGAGATACAGTCCTTAAGCTTTTCAGGCATTCTTGCCTTTCCGCCGATACCCGATTTACTTCTCTGCAAATCACGGGCCTTTTGAGCAGCTTCTCGAGCATTTGAAGATGCGATAGATTTATCAAGAATTATCTTTGCCTCTGCAGGATGCTCCTCTAAATACTGATAAATCTTTTCGGCTACGATATTATTAACAAGAGTACCGATTGAAGTGTTACCGAGTTTTGCCTTTGTCTGTGATTCAAACTGAGCATCGGTAAGCTTAACAGAAACCACCGCAATAAGACCCTCTGTAATATCCTCGCCCTTTAGATTTGAGTCACTTTCCTTTAAGAATTTAAAGGTTCTGCCGTATTTATTTACTACCCTTGCAAGACTTGTCTTAAAGGAAGCCTCGTGGGTACCGCCGTCTACAGTATGAATGGTATTTGCAAAGGACATTACCTTACTATCGTATCCTGTAGACCACAAGAGCGCAATTTCTGCCATTTCGTCGCCCTTAGAGCCTTCAATATAAATAACATCGTTATTAAGACGCTCTTTTTTGCTCTTTTCAAGCAAAAATTCTACATAGGACTTAATTCCGCCTTCAAAATAAAGGTCGTCTGTTCTGTCAGGCTCGTCGGCATCGCTTCTCTTATCGGTAAGAACTACTCTTATTCCTCCGTTTAAGAATGCTTGCTCACGAAGTCTTAAAAGAAGAGTATCATAATCGTAACGGGTTGTATCGGTAAAAATTGTGGGGTCGGGCTTAAAGGTTACAACCGTTCCTGTTTTATCAGTATCGCCGATTATTTCAAGGTCAGAAACAATGTTTCCGTTTTCATATCTTTGCTTATAAATATGCTCTCCGTTAGAAACCTCAACCTCAAGCCAACTTGATAATGCGTTAACAACAGATGCACCAACGCCGTGAAGTCCTCCCGATACCTTATATCCGCTACCGCCAAATTTACCGCCTGCGTGAAGAATAGTAAATACAACAGTTACCGTAGGAATTCCCTTTTGCTGATTTATACCAACAGGAATACCGCGTCCGTTATCGGTAACTCTTATAACGCCGTCGTCAAGTAAATCAACAGTAATCTTATCGCAGTAACCGGCGAGTGCTTCGTCTATAGAGTTATCCACAATCTCATAGACCAAATGGTGGAGACCCCTCTCTCCCGTAGAGCCGATATACATACCCGGCCTTTTTCTTACCGCTTCGAGACCTTCGAGTACCTGTATGGAATTTTCATCATATCTTTCTGTTACAGGTAAATTAATTTCGTTACTCATATTCTTCTCCTTAAATTAAACTGTCAACATTTTCAAGTCTTTTCAAAAGTGTTGCAGTTGAAATTTGTGAAATATAAACCTTTTGGCTTTTTTTATTCTTATTTTTGCAAACAATAAAGGATTTTGGTAATTCATAGGAAACATTCACTACCTGTTTTTCCTTTTCCCTTACCGCCAAGAATTTTCTTGTGTGACGTGAAATAGAGGCGTTTTCCAAATCAAAAATTCCTATTATTTCTTCCTCTTTTATTACGGTTTCGTTTCCTAAATGCAAATACATTAAGAGAACACCTCACCTTTTTTAACCGTGAAAATTTTTCCGTTTTCAAGATTTTTGATATTTGAGGGGTCACAACAGCTTAAAAATGACTGCCAATCCCTTATATGATTTAAAATATAGCCTTGTCTTTGAGGGTCTAGTTCACTCATAACATCGTCTAAAAGGCAAACAGGATATTCTCCCGAAATATTTTTAATTACCTGAGCACCGCTAAGCTTTAGGCTTAATGCTATACTTCTCTGTTGCCCTTGAGACCCGTAATTTCTCGCATTTACTTTATTTAAAATAAAAATTAAATCGTCTCTATGCGGACCGACTGAGGTAATTCCGCTGTACATATCTTCTTTTCTTGAAAGTACTAATCTTTCTTCAAAATCCTGAGGCGAAGAAGACAAAGAAAGGTCAATTTCTAAATTTTCTCTGCCCCCCGATAAGCCAACATAAATTTCAGGTAAAATTTCTTTAATTATTTCTATATACTTTTTTCTGTACTCTATAATTTTTATTCCGTTTTCAAAAATTTCCTTTTCAAAAACTTCTAAAAGAGTAGAAATAGAGGCATCATATTTTAAATCTTTTATAATCTGATTTCTTTGCTTTACCGCCCTCATATAATTTTGAAGAATAGAAATATAATTTGGATAAAGCTGACCTATTGCAATATCTAAAAATCTTCTTCTTATCGCGGGTCCGTCCTTTACAAGACCTAAATCGGCAGGGGAAAAAACAATAGCATTAAAAATTCCCGCAAGTCCCGACGGATTGCTTAAAGGCTTATCATTTAAAAAAGCCTTTTTCTTATCGGTAAATTCTAAAACTGCAGTATTTTCAACACCTAGGCTTTCAAATACAAGCTCGCACTTTGCCTTATCCTTAGAAAACATAACAGGGCTGCTCTCTTTAGAGTTTCTAAAGCTTTTAGCTCCCGAAAAAAGCCAAATTGCTTCTATTATATTTGTTTTACCCTGAGCATTTTCTCCGCAAATTACATTCATTGAACTATCAGGCAAAAGCTCAGCCGACTCAATATTTCTGTAATTTGAAATTTTTATACTTTTTATTTTCATTTTATAACAAGGGAGTTTCCTTCAAATTCTGCTATATCGCCCGAGCGGAGTTTTTTTCCCCTCATAGTGCAGATTTGACCGTTTACCTTTACTTCACCGTCTTGAATAACAATCTTTGCGTGTCCGCCGGTTGAAACAAAGCCTGCAAGCTTAAGCGCAGAATCAAGACGGATAAAGTCTTCATTAATACTAAGCTCTTTTTTAAACATTTATCTTAACCTCATAGGCATAATCATATAAACATAATCGCTGTTTTCTTCGTTTGCTGAACGAATAATTACACCTGAATTAGCGCCGTTAAACAAAATTTTTACAGTATCGTCGTCAACAGCTCTTAAAGCCTCTAATAAATATCTGCTGTTAAGACCTATTTCAAACGGCTCGCCGTCTAATGTTACTAAAAATGTATCGGTAGCTCTGCCTACTGCGGTAGCACAGCTTAAAACCATATGGTCCTCATTAAAAAGACAACGAAGAGGAGTAGAAAAAGAATCATTTATTAAAAGAGAAACGCGCTCAATTACATCTATAATGTCAGAAGTCTTTATTTCTACAACCTGTCTATGCTCTGTAGGAATAGTTTTCTGATAATTTACGAATTCTCCCTCAAGTAATCGGGAAATAAAGGTATAGCCGTCAATTTTAAACATTATAAGACGCTCTGCTACCGAGATTTCAACCTCTTCGGTGTCTTCGTTAATAATCTTAACAACCTCGCCGAGTGCTTTACCTGCAATAATAAAGTTTAAATAATCTTCAAAGGCAACCTTTTCTCTTCTGATAGCAAGTCTGTAACCGTCAATTGCTACAAACTGCATAACCCCGTCTTCAACAGTTACATTAATACCTGTTAAAATAGGTCTTGTTCCTTCTATCTGAGAAACAGCAAACAATGTTCCCTTTACCATTTCATTTAAAAGCTTACCTTCAAGATTTATTTTTTTGCCTTCGGGAGCAGACGGCATCTCAGGAAAATCAATAGCTGCCATTCCCATAATGTCGAAAACAGAATCTTCGCATTTAATGTGGCACATAAGCTTTTCATCGGTAGAGATTTCCACCTGAATTCCGTTCATACGGCGTAAAATGTCACCTAAAAGACGGGCATTTATAACTATATCGCCTGCCTCTTCGGTTCTTGCATAAATTTCCTTTTTTATTCCCATTTCGAGATTATAGGCTATCATTGTAACCTTACCCTGTTCTGCAGAGATAAGAATACCCTCTAAAACAGGCATAGAAGATTTAGAACCTACTATTCTTTGTAATTTTGAAACTGCGTCTAATAAAACAGAACGCTCAGCTGTAAAAATCATTTTTTTCTCCTCCGTGTTATATAAAAGAAATAAAAAATAACAGTAGTCATAAGCAATGTTAATTGTGTTGAAAAGTAATAAAAAGCCTTTATCTAAAAGAAAACTTGCTGTTGACAAACTAAACAATAAAAAGTGGACAACTTTAAGGGTTAAAAAGTTATTAAGATGATAGTTTATAACTTTTAATAAGTTTCGGTTAATTGTGTGGATAACTTTAGGATTTTAAGTTTTTGATAATATCCTCTACAAGAGCTTTTTCGTAGGGGCGCTCAGCTAAGAATTTTTCAATTCTGTCTACATTGTAAAGAACGGTTGAATGGTCCTTTCCAAAGCTTTCGCCTATAGCCTTAAAAGACATTCCTGTAGTTTCTCTTGCAATATACATTGCAACCTGACGGGCAAGAACAAGCGGAGCTGTTCTGCGGTTGGATAAAATATCGTTTTCCGAAACATTGTAAGTACGGGCAACTTCCGAAATAATTTTTTCTATCTTTATAGGCTCAGGCTTTGTATCGTTAATAACATCTCTTATAAAGCCCTGAACTGACGACAGAGTTGGAATTTTATTTTGGATAGTAATAAGCGCCTGAATTTTTTTAACAACACCCTCTAGCTGACGGGTATTTACTTTTATGTGGTCTGCAATATAATAAACCAAGGATTCTTCAATTGTAATGCCTGCCTGTTCTGCCTTTTTGTTTATAATACCTACCCTTGTTTCAAAATCGGGGGGAACTATATCGGCAAAAAGACCGCTTTCCAGTCGGGAACGAATACGGTCGTCCAAGGTTTTAACCTCACGGGGCGGACGGTCAAGAGTAACTACAATCTGCTTTCCGTTTTGATGCAGAGCATTAAAGGTGTTAAAGAATTCTTCCTGTGTCTGCTCTTTTCCTGCGATAAAGTGAATATCGTCAATAAGCAGAACATCGGTGTTTCTAAACTTATCTCTGAAGTCTTCAATTGATTCTATTCCGAGCTTTCCGTTTTGAAGAGCCTTAATAAGCTGATTTGTAAAATCCTCGCCCCTCGTATATTCAATCTTTTTGGCGGGAAAACGCTTTTTAATGTAGTTCTTAATAGCTAACATTAAGTGGGTCTTACCAACGCCAGAGGGGCCGTAAATAACCAAAGGATTGTAGATTATGTTAGGGTTGTCCGCAACGGCAAGGGAAGCGGCGTGGGCAAATCGGTTTGTTGAGCCTACTATGAAGTTATCAAAGGTAAAAAAGTCTTCAAAGGTAAGTCCTTCTGAAAAAATTTCGGCGTTACGGATTTTTTCTTCATTGTCATCATCCTCAAGGATAATGAAAACCTCCATCTCAATTCCCATAACCCGCCTTACCGCATTGTTGAGAACTTCGGTATAGTTCTGCTCAATAAGACCTTTCATATATTCGTTATCTATAGAAACCTTAAAGACGCCCTGCTCAATGGAAACGGGTTTTAAGTCCTTTAAAAAACAGTCAAAAGCAATTTCTGAAATAGAATTTTTACATTCCTCGCAAACTGCCGCCCAGATATCATTTAAAGAATTTATCGGCATTTCTTCACCCCATAATTAATAATAATATATAAATGAATATATAATTATATATATAATAATACTTATATAGTATATCATAGACAGTACATTTTTTCAACAAAAATAAAACAGATTGTTAAAAACTGTGATTAGAGCCAAAAACACACCTTTTTTTATGGAAAAAATGTGTAATAAAAGAAAAAAATTTTTAAGAAAATAATTGATTTATTAAAATGGGTATATTATAATAAAAAGAAAAATTAAGTTAAAAATACGGGAAAGGAAAATCATTATGGAAATTATTAAAAGACCCGACGATATGCAGAGAATTTCAACTCTCGCTCTAGCTGAAAAGTTCATTGAGGAACAAGTAAAAGAAGTAAGAAAACAGGTTGGTGATAAAAAGGTTCTTTTGGCTCTTTCGGGCGGTGTAGATAGCTCGGTTGTTGCCGCTCTTCTTATTAAGGCAATCGGCAAACAGCTTGTGTGTGTACATGTAAACCACGGCCTTATGAGAAAGGGCGAAAGCGAGCAGGTTATAGAGGTTTTCGGCAAAGAGCTTGATGCTAATTTAATTTATGTAGACGCAACCGACCGCTTTTTAGGTCTTTTAGAGGGTGTATCGGCTCCCGAACAGAAAAGAAAGATTATCGGCGGCGAATTTATAAAGGTTTTCGATGAAGAGGCTAAAAAGCTAGAGGGTATATCTTTCCTCGCCCAAGGTACAATTTATCCCGATATTTTAGAGTCTGACGGCGTTAAAGCCCACCACAATGTTGGCGGACTTCCTGAAGATATGCAGTTTGAGCTTGTAGAGCCTGTAAAGCTTCTCTATAAGGACGAGGTACGCGTTGTAGGAGAGGCACTTGGTCTTCCTCATTCTATGGTTTACCGTCAGCCTTTCCCGGGCCCAGGACTTGGTGTTCGCTGTCTTGGCGCTATTACCCGTGACAGACTTCACGCTCTTCGCGAGGCAGACGCAATTTTAAGAGAAGAATTTGATAAAAACGGTCTTGCAGAAAAGGTATGGCAGTACTTTATCGCAGTGCCTGATATGAAGAGTGTAGGCGTTCGTAACGATAAGAGATACGAGGGTTGGCCGGCAATCATCAGAGCCATAAACACAAAGGACGCTATGACCGCAACAATCGAAGAAATTCCTTATGCTTTACTTCACCATATAACCGACCGCATTACCCACGAGGTAGAGGGTATTAACCGAGTTCTTTTAGACTTAACACCAAAGCCTATTGGCACAATTGAGTGGGAATAATTTTAATGTTGTGGGGTAAAGCGAAATATCCTCAAAACAGGCAAAAAGGGTAAATTTTCACATCCTCTAAAAATGATAATAATTATAAAAATAATGACCTTGCATTGTTTGGATTTTACAGACTTTGCAAGGTTATTTTACACTTGGTTTAATTTTTATATAATTTAAAACAACAATTCTAAAAATTGCCGATTTCGTTTCTTTACTAAATGCTAATTTAATGTTATAATTAAGTAAAAAATAATTAAGTTTAAAGGTGATCAAAATGCGAGAAAATAGTATTGGAAAAACATTGAACGTCATTGGTACACTAACCATAGGAATAGGTATTCTTGGCTCATTGATTTTGAGTGCAAGTTTAGATATGGATTCACCAATAATATTTATTGGCGGCAGTGTAGCAAGTTTTATTTCAGGAATGACCTTTATTGGCTTTGGTGAAATCATTTCTTTATTGCAAAAGAACGCTGATAAACAAGATAAGATTATTGATTTACTTGAACAGAAAACAAACGATTCCTCTACACCTAAATCTGTTTTACAGGATATAGAGTCTAATCTTCCTGAAATGTGAGGTGCTTTAAATGGCTGACCGTTTTCAAAAATTATTTTCACTAGAAAATAATTTATACATAGAAAATGCACCGATTATTATATCCGCTGCCGCTTTATTAAATGACACCGAAAGCGGAAATATTGTTGTGCAAATAAAATTAAAAAGTGTATCTAAAAAGAATATTAAAGGCGTAAAGATTTCACTACACGCATACGATGTTTCGGGCAAAGAAATTAATGGCGTTGAAGATTATCAATATTTAGATTTAAATATACCTAACGGACAAAGCTTTGGCTCTAATAAAGCCGTTGTTATGCCCGAAACCACCACTCGCTCTTTTTCTATAAAATCATTAACTGTAATTTTTGTAGATTCATCAATATGGGAAAACGCTTCACCTGTTTTTGTTGCTATACCTAATGCTAAACCTTTAAATTGTGAACTTGAAAATGAAGAATTAGTAAAACAATATAAAATTGAAACTACAAATAAAGCAAATTATATTCCTAATACATTTTTAAATTTGTGGACTTGTTGTTGCGGCGAAATAAATAGCGAAGAATATTGCGCTAACTGTGGCACAAATAAAAACAACGCATTTTCCAAATATAATATTTCAGATTTAACCGAAGCAATAAATTTGCGTTTAGATAAAGAAAAAGAAGAACGATTAGAATTAGAACGAAAGAAAACCGAGGAAGAAAAGAAAAAGAAATTAAAGAAAAAACAAACAATTAAAAAATGCTTGTTGGGCACCACAATATGTATTGGAATTGTTTTATTGCTTTTTACTGTTAAATTTCTTTTTGGTAATATGATAAATTATACATTAGCAGAGTATTATGCTTCTTCCCAAAAATATGAAGATGCATATAAAATGTTTTTAGAGTTAAAGGACTATAAGGATTCTGCTCAAAAAGCAGAAGAATATAAGACAGGCGAATTCTATGAAACAGTTACTATCCAAGTTGGTTGTACATTAAATAAAACTTTAGAATATTATTCCCCCCGTTCTGAAAACATTATTGTAGAGGCAAAAATGAAGGTTAAGTATTATAAAGCTGTTCCAGATTATAATAATGTTGAGATAGTTTTTGAGACTCAAGACTATGAAGGATATTCTAAGATATGGATATCAACATATTATAGATATATTGGTGAATTTAAAAACAATTCTATCACAGGTAAAGGCAAATTATATACATCTAATGAGTTTTTTCAAGAAGCTTCTCGTATTGCGTATTTAGTATATGATGGTGAATTTTTAAATGGCATGTATAGTGGAGATGGCAAATTATATGATACATATAAAAATATTTTGCGAATAAAAGCTACTTTTAAAGATGGAAATGTTTTTGGAGAGTTTGTTAATTATAATGATGACGGCTCGGTATGGAATAAAGGTACTGTAAAAAACGGAATTATGAATAGTGAAAAATATGGCACAAGTGATGAACGGTCGGATTATTCTCCAAAACCTGATGGATTTGATTCGTGATATAGCAAGGTATTAGAATAATACTAATATTTAATGAACGCTACAAAACATTATTTATTCAGTCTATTAAATAAAATTTGGGGAGCAAAAAATGAAACAACCAACTATAAGTCAATACCTATTGTCAACTTGTTTATATACAATTGATGAATTTAATGAACGATATGGTCATTTGCCTAGAGAAGAGTTAAAAAAGATTGCTGATGAAAAATTCAACGAAATGGACATTACCGTTAGATTGGGTTACCCTTTTAAAAATACTGTCCATTATACTGTTGGAGATATGAAGCAAAGAGGGAGCAAGGTTAACCACGACTTGTTTGTTGAATCTAAGGATTTTAAAGTCGAAATTAAGTATTTAAAAAACTGGAAAACTAACACTGGTACAAACACCAATAGCAAAGAGTGGGCGGAATATCAAAAGGATTTCGATTGGTTAACCGAAGAAATTGAAAATGGTTTCAAAGGCAAAAGAGCTTTTGTAATTGGTTGGTTTAATTGTGTTGATACTATTTCACGATATTTGCAGTTAGGAAATGGAAGAGGAAATAAGCCAATAGTAAACGAGGAACGAATCGCATATTTACCGTTTTTAAGAAGAATTAAAGTTCCAACTTATACAAGCGATTTGATATATAATTACGATTGTGCCTATGAGCAAATATCTCTTAATTTAATTGGAGAAAAGAATCCTAACCTCAATTGTATTTTTCTAGGAAATAAGGAAGACGTATTTCATTTTGCTATCTATTATTAAACGTTATATCCGTTTTAAAAGAGACACATAAAAAGAGAAAGCGAGAAGGAAAAAGGTACGGGCAGAGTTGAGGGAAAAAGAAAAATATTGAGAAAAAAGGAGAATACGGGGAATTGCCCTTTTGAGAATATTGGGTTTTACCTCGTAATATCAAACGGTTTTCGGGCTAATAAAACAGTTAAACGGCGGCAGGGAGAAATCTCTGCCGCTGATTTTTTAAAAAAATAGATTTGTGTGTCACCTTTTACATCACCCGTGCATCTATATATCAGAACAGCAAAACGGTGGTTTGGTTATGGTATTTAGCAGCTTACAATTTATCTTCATATTTATGCCGATATTCTTCGGATGTTATTATATTGCACCTGATAAAATAAAGAATATTGTATTGTTTATCGGCAGTTTATGTTTTTACTTTGTAGGAACAATCCATAACCCTGAACATTTTATAATTTTTATACTCAGCATTGTTGCGGATTTTGCGGTTGGTATATGGATTGAAAGATGTCCTGCACGCAAGAAGGTATTATTAACCATAGGTGTAATTTTACATATAATCAGCTTTGCCGTATTTAAGTATTCCGGTTTTGTAATAAATGAAATAGATAGATTAAATCCGAACTTTCGTTTTGCGGCAGATATTGTACTGCCTATCGGTATCTCTTTTTACACCTTTCAAGGAATTTCATACATTGTTGATGTTTACAGAGGAAATGCAGAAGCAGAAAGAAGTTTGCTTAGATATGCTGTATATATTTCTATGTTTGAGCAACTTATCGCCGGCCCGATTGTCACTTACGGTCAAGTAAAGAAAGAATTGTATAAGCGGAAAATCAAATTATCCTCTGTGATAGATGGTATGGGAGTGTTTATTTTCGGCTTAGGATTAAAAGTATTGCTTGCTAATCCTATCGGAAAACTGTGGTCGCAAACTTGTGCAATCGGGTTTGAAAGTATATCTACACCGCTTGCGTGGATGGCGATAATAGCATTTTCTTTCCAAATATATTTTGATTTTTTCGGTTATTCTTTAATGGCAATTGGACTTGGAAAAATGCTCGGATTTAAGTTGCCGAAAAACTTTGAACACCCATATACCAGCCTTACAATGACAGAATTTTGGAGGCGGTGGCATATAACACTGGGAGCTTGGTTCAGAGAGTATGTATATATCCCTCTTGGCGGAAATCGCAACGGCAAAATTGCTACTGTCAGAAATCTGCTTATCGTATGGTTGCTTACGGGGTTATGGCACGGCGCAGGATATAATTTCGTTTTATGGGGTACGGTTCTATTTCTTATCATAATGCTCGAAAAATTCTTTATAGGAAGATATCTTAATAAAATGCCTGTCGTAGGCCACCTTTATATGATCATATTGATTCCGATTACTTGGGCAATATTCGCTATTGATGATATAGGGCAGCTTGGGGTGTTTTTTACTCGGTTGTTTCCGTTTTTCGGTCAAGGTGTATGGTCGATATTTCGGTATGACTACCTAAAATACTTAAACTTATATTATCCGTTTTTTATCGCAGGTATATTATTCTCGACGAGATTACCGTTCCATATTTTGAAACGAATCAAAAGCCGTGTTGTTATATGCCTGCTGTTATCGGTAATTTTCTGCGCAAGCGTCTATTGTATGTACCGTGGATTTAATGATCCGTTTTTATATTTTAGATTTTGAGAGGTAAATAAAAATGAAAAAATCAAATTTAGTTACTCTTTTGTCCTTATGCTTTATCCTTGTTGCCGTTGTGCTGATTATGTTATTTTGGAAAGCTCCGTCTGCAGGCTCCGGCACAGAAACCGACAGTAGTTCGGTAACACAAAACGATAGTATATTTACTTCCAAAGAAAACTCGGAAG
The DNA here is from genome assembly GCA_029227055.1 of Oscillospiraceae bacterium. GTDB lineage: Bacteria > Bacillota > Clostridia > Oscillospirales > Acutalibacteraceae > UBA737. Next base: position 25,538 of record JAQXZE010000003.1, read on the forward strand.
ATACAAGTTCTACGGAAACAGAAGGTAGTTCCGAAGCAAGTATATCTACAATAGAAACATCAACGACAGAAGATATAACAACGCAGCCAAAAAGTGATATTTCTATGGATGATGCATTGTTCATCGGTGATTCAAGGACAGTAGGACTTATGGAATATGCAGGTATCGACGGCGCAGACTATTTTTGTACGGTGGGAATGAGTGTTTACAACATTCATAAAAAGCCTGTTTCTGTTCCCAACGTCGGTAAGGTGACTTTGACGGAGTTGCTGAATAGC
>JAQXZE010000004.1 GCA_029227055.1 Oscillospiraceae bacterium
CAGCATACGATAAATCATTTACCTCAACCCTATTTTTAGTATCAACCCAATCATAATCAAAAATGTTGACGCCAAATAATTGAACATTACCATCAACACCTGTAACTTCAAGTTGCCAACTTTTGCTCTTCCACATTTTCATAAAATCACCGCCTCTTTGTGTATTATAGCATAAAAGCGGCGAAGTCGCAATAATTATTCATTATTCATCAGCAAAGCGACTTCATTTTTCATTATTCATTTGAAAATCCGTTCTCTTTTAATGAATAATGAATGATGAATATTGAAAAATGAATAATACAAACAAAAATCCGCCCACTTACGTGAACGGATTTTCGTTTGGAGCTGCTAACCGGAATTGAACCGGTGACCTCGTCCTTACCAAGGACGCGCTCTACCATCTGAGCCATAGCAGCAAATATTCGGTTGACCAAATTATTATATTATATAGTATCTAAAAAGTCAAGGCTTATTTTAGAACAAAAAATTCGGAAGTTTCCTTTTTAGTGCAAAGCCGAAAGACCTCGCACTAAAAGGAAAAAACAATTACATTTTATTTTTCAAAGGAGGATTTTTTGGGTAAAGCTTCTTCCAAAACTTCTATAAGCTTTTGCTTTTTATCCTCGAAATCAACAGTCTTTGAGGTGTCGTTCATACAAATAATAGAGTGTCTTTTCTCTCTTATGTCGCTGCACACATGTCTGAAGTTTTTATGCTTTATATGATAGCACTGTGAAAATTTGTAGCTTCGCGGCTCAAAATTGCCTGACGCTAGCTGCCAATACTTCATAACCCACTGATTAACATCACCGCTTTTTCTAAAACGGTTGAGGCAGGTGGAATTTAAAGTGTCAAACTCCTTTTCCCAAACCTCATTAAAGGTGGATTTTAAAAAGTTGCTTGAAACATGCTGATTGAAAATCCCCGGAAACCAAGGCCAATTATAGAGCATGGCGGTTTTAATCATATTACGGTAACCGTTTTTGAAGTTAAACCACTTTTTAAAATCTTTTTTAACAACTTCCTTTTTCTTAAAGTAGGTGTTTATGATGGTGATATCTGCGGCGTGGAAAAATCCTGCGCTGTCTTTTCCGAAATAAATACAATCGAGGGCGGCAGTATCTACGGGTTTTCCGTTTTTGAAGAAGTCTTCGGGGGTTACGGGAGCATTGAGGAAAATATCGTCATTAAAATAAACAAACTGCTCGGCAAGTCCCTTAATTCTATGAATATTAAGCTCAATAGTATGTGAACTAAAGGTAGGAAGATACTCTTCGGGAATATAATCCTTATGGTTTACAATATTAAGCTTTGGACATTCGGTATTAAGCCAAGAGGGAATATGTCCCCAAGTTACAAAGTGAACCTTGTTAACCCAAGGGGCATAGGTCTCTACAGCCCTAAACCAATACTGCAGATTATCCCAATCCCTGTATCTCACCTCGCTATTGGCGGTGGTAACGGTACTGCCGTCATACTTTGCTTTTTCCTTTTGCCACTCTTTATCGTTTCCGTCTACCCAGATAACAACAAAGTCAATTGGTTTTGAAACATCAAAATTTTCGTTTTGCTTTTTCATATTTTATATATCCTTTTCAAACTGTGACCTCTCGGGCAATATTTTATTTAGTGCCGCTAAAATACGGGTCTTTTTTTCTTCAAAGTCTATCGTTTTTTCGGTGTCATTTATGCAAATCATACCGTGTTTTTCGAGGGGAATTTCACGGCACAGCTCTTCAAAATTATCTTCGCTTATGTGTCGGCAGTAAACAAAGCTGTCGTCTCTGACTTCAAATCTTCCCGATGCCAACTGCCAGAACTTCATAACCCACTGATTAGCATCGCACTCGCCTCTAAAGCGGTGGCGGCAGGTGGTGTCTAAAATATCAAATTCCTTTTCCCAAACCTCAGCAAAGGTGGATTTTAAATAACCGTTGGCGCCGTGCTGATAGTAAAAACCTGGGAACCAATGCCAAAGGGATAAAAGAAGAGTTCTAAGCACATTTTTTTTGCCGTTTTTAAGGCTAATCCATTTTTTAAGGTTGGCTTTTATTGACGGTCTTAACTCAAAGTTGCTGTTTATGACTGTTATGTCAGAACCCTGATAGTGCGCCGCTGTGTCCTTGTTAAAGTATACACAGTTAAGAGCGGCGGTGTCCATAGGAAGACCGCCTTTAAAGAAATCCTCAGGGGATACGGGTTTGTTTAGAAAAATGTCGTCGTTAAAATAAACGAATTGTTCGGAAAGTCCCTCAATTTTATGAAGATTTAGTTCAATGGTGTGGGAACTAAAGGTAGGAAGATATTCTTCGGGAATAAAATCCTTATGATTTACAATATTGAGCTTTGGGTTTTCGGTATCAAGCCATAAGGGCGTATGTCCCCAAGTTACAAAATGGATTTTATTAACCCAAGGTGCATACTTTTCTACAGCCCTGAACCAATACTGAAGATTATCCCAATCCCTGTATCTTACTTCACTGTTAGCGGCGGTGACTGTACTGCCGTCATAAACAGCCTTTTCTTTTTGCCAAGCCGTATCACTCGGGTCTACCCAAGTGATTATAAAATCAATAGGTTTATTTTTGTCAAACACAACAAAACCTTCTTTTAAGTATCGTTAAAAATTATTATAGCATCAAACTGTTGTGTTTTCAAGCGTTCGAGCAAAAAAGACTTGAAGAACAAAAATTGAGGGTTTGCAAATATGTAGGGTTGATTCACGAATCAACCACATTTTCGGGCAATTCGTGAATTGCCCCTACTTTTAGAAAATTAATATAGTGCAAACAAACCCTCGAAAAACTGTTTTGTTCTTCGGGGGTTTGAAAATCAGTATAAATTTAGTCTATTTGGTCTTTTAAAGCGTAAAGCCTTTCGATACAGTTTTTGCAGATAACATGACCGTCTACCTGAATAGTATCTAAAAGGGTATCGCAGAACATGCAGGTTGGTGCAAACTTCTTTAAAATGATTTTATCGTCATCAAGAAAGATTTCAAAGCTGTCTTTATCGTTTTCCACCTTTAACTGTCTGCGGATTTCTTTTGGGATTACAACCCTGCCCATACGGTCTACAGGTCTTACCATTCCTGAAGATTTCATAATAGACACTCCTTTTCATTTGTTGGCTTAATTATACCATAAATTGTCACAAATGTCAATTAATGTAGTTTTATGTCAGTTGCCAATCAATCTCTCGAAGTCCATTTTGCCTTAAAATTTCGTTGGTTTTTGAGAAGTGCTTACAGCCGAAAAATCCGCCGTAGGCAGAAAGGGGACTAGGATGCACGCTCATAAGCTTTCGGTGCATTGGATTAGTTATAATCTGTGCCTTTTTCTGAGCGTTAGCACCCCACAAAAGAAAAACGACGGGGTGTTCTTTTCGGTTTAGCTCTGATATTATGCGGTCGGTTACATTTTCCCAACCCATACCCTTATGGGAATTTGGATTGCTCTCTCTAACCGTTAAAACGGCATTGAGCATAAGCACGCCCTGTTTTGCCCAAGCAGTAAGCTCCCCGTGGGGTACGGGCTGTACTCCCAAATCATCGTAAAGCTCTTTATAAATATTTTTAAGGCTTGGGGGCGGTGTTATTCCGCGCTTTACCGAAAAGCAAAGACCGTGAGCCTGATTTGGCTGATGATAAGGGTCCTGCCCTATAATTACAACCCTTGTGTTTTCAAAGGAAGTGTACTTAAGGGAATTAAAAATATCGTGTTTATCGGGATAAATAGTTTTTGTGGCATATTCCTGCTTTAAAAATTCGCGTAAGCGTTTATAATACGGCTTTTCCCATTCGTCTGCTAAAATTTCATCCCAATCGTTGCCGATATGTACCATAATATCACCCGATTTTAAATAATATCGTATACTTCAATAATACCGCTGCTGTGATAAAGAGAGGGGGTAACGAGAACAGAATAACCCCGTCCGTTTTCGCTTGTCCACTCAACTGTTTGGCGTCTCGGTACTGCAGAGGCGGACAACAGCATCATAATAGCGCCGCCGTGCATAATAACAGCCGCTTCATTTTTGCCGTTTTGCATCATATCGCGAACAACCTCATTAAAGCCTAAGCATATACGCTTTGTAAACTCTCTTGTAGATTCTCCGTTAGGTACGGTTTCGAGCTTTCCCGAAGCCCAATCAGCAAAGGCGGGGTTTGCCTCTAGCTGTAAGGCGGTTTTACCCTCAAAGTCACCAAAATCAAATTCCTTAAGGTTTTCAATCTGCGTTGCTTCAAAATCGGGGAAAAGAACAGCCGCCGTTTGTCTGCAACGGAGCATCGGGCTTGTGTAGAGGCAGTCTATATGAGGGTATTCGGTATTTTCCTTTAATAAACGAAGCTCGTCAACCCCTGATGCCGATAGCGGAACATCGGATTTGCAGCCGATATATCTTCCGTCAAGATTTGCGTCTGTAAGACCGTGCCTTATAAGATGTATTTTGTAGGTTTTCATACGATTCTCTCCAAAATCTCTGTAATTATTGTATTTGAAACTAACATTCCCTCGTTAGTCAGGGAAAGAGTATTGTTTTCGAATTTGGCTAAATTCTGAAGGCATAGCATTTTGATAAATTCATAAAGCTTATCGCTAGGCTCTGTATTGTAAAGCGTTTTAAGCTTTTGAAACGAAAGTCCGCTTTTAAGTCTTAATGAGAGCATTACAAATTCGTCCATACTGCCGCCGCTGCCGTCCTCAATTATTTCGGGGTGCTTTATAAAGCCTTTAAGGTCGCTATCATAGAAAAAGCGTTTTCCCTCAAAGAAAGAATGCGCCGAGGGGCCGATACCGATATATTCTTCACAATGCCAATATTTAAGGTTATGCCTACCCTCAAATCCTGACCTTGCAAAATTCGATATTTCATAGTGACCAAAGCCGTGGTTTTTAAGAACTTCGCAGACCAAAAGATATTGATTTGCAGAAGTATCGGCGTCTATTAGAGGTAAATCTTTATTGTAAAGCAGAGTTTTCGGCTCAAGCTTTAAAATGTAAGCTGAAATATGCTCTATATCAAGCGATACCGCAAACTCTAAGGTTTTTCGGAGCTTTTCATCATTCGATTGGGGAAGCCCTGTCATAATATCAACCGAAATATTATTAAAGCCTATAGCTTTGGCTTTTTTTACGGCGGATTTGACCTCGGCGTTTGTGTGACGGCGACCGAGTAATAAAAGCTCGCACCTATTTGCCGACTGCATACCAATAGACAGCCTGTTAGCACCGCTCGACTTTGCCGCATTTAAAAAAGCGTCAGGATTTTCTTCGGGGTTCATTTCAACCGTGATTTCAGCATCGGGCAAAAGGATGAAATTCTGCCTTGCGGCATCTAAAACGAGGGAGATTTTCTCTCTTAGTACAGAGGGGGTGCCCCCACCTATATATAAAGAGGCAACAGGGCGGCAAATTTTGCCGCCCCAATTTTTAATTTCCGATATTAAAGCATCTAAATATTTGTCTACCGTATTTTGCTCTGCACAGGCAGAGTAAAAATTACAGTATGAACACCTTTTTGCACAAAAGGGAATATGAATATAGATGCCCAAAGCGTCGGCGCTTTTTAGTGAATTATGCAATAATTTCACCTGTGCAGCTACCGGGAACGGCTGCAGCATTTGCCTCGTCTGTATCGATATGCATAGCTAAAGCGTATTTATCGCTAACACGAGCTACAACATCGTCAAAGGTAAGAGCGCGGCCTTCGGTAGAAAGCTTAACGCTAACAATCTGCTTATCGGTAATGCCGTATTTTTCAGCGTCAGCAACTGTCATATGAATATGACGCTTTGCAGCGATAACGCCCTCGCTAAGCTCAACCTCGCCGCAGGGGCCAACTAATTTACAAGCGCCTGAGCCCTTAACATCGCCTGACTCACGGATAGGAGCCTTAACGCCTATAGTGCGAGCGTCTGTAAGGGATAGCTCTACCTGGTCCTCAGGTCTTGTAGGGCCTAAGATAGAAGCGGTAAGCTGTGACTTTGTACCAACTATAGTAACCTTTTCTTCACAAGCAAACTGACCGGGCTGAGATAAGTCCTTTTTATTTGTAAGGGTGTAGCCCTTGCCGAAAAGAGTTTCTAAGGTTTCCTGAGTTACGTGTACGTGACGCGCAGAAATTTCAACTAAAACGGGTTTTTCCATAATCCTTCATCCTTTTAAAGTTTTTCTTTTATTTTAACATATTTTTTCAGCTTTTCAAGGGGTGAAAACGGCTTTTTTCGATATTTTAGAAAAAGTTTATTTTAGGGGTTGACTTTAAGGGTTTAAAGTGTTAAAATGTAAAAGTCGAAAACGAGAACAAAGGGGAGAAAAATAATGCTTGTTAAAATTTTGATGCTTGTAGTGTTTTTTGCTGTTATGATGGGAGTTGGCTTCTATTGCAGAAAACATTCTACTGATGTAAAGGGCTTTGTCCTGGGAGGCAGAGCAGTAGGTCCTTGGCTTACGGCTTTTGCTTACGGAACATCTTATTTTTCTGCCGTAATCTTTGTTGGATATGCAGGTCAGTTCGGTTGGAAGTACGGTGTTGCTTCTACTTGGATTGGTATTGGTAACGCTGTTTTAGGCTCGCTGCTTGCTTGGATAGTTTTGGGAAGAAGAACGAGGCTTATGTCTCAGGGTCTTGAATCGGCTACTATGCCGGAGTTTTTCGGAAAGAGATATTTAAGTCCTGCTTTGAAAATTGTAGCTTCTATAATAGTTTTCATTTTCCTGATTCCTTATACCGCCTCTCTTTATAACGGCCTCTCAAGGCTTTTCTCAATGGCGTTCCCCGGTATTGATTACTCGGTTTGCGTTATAGTAATGGCGGTGCTAACAGGTGTTTATGTAATAGCCGGCGGATATATGGCAACCGCTATTAACGACTTTATTCAGGGTGTCATTATGATAGTGGGCATAGTTTTGGTAATTGCCGCAGTGCTCTCTCAAAACGGCGGATTTATCGGCTCGCTTAATGCTCTTGCTGAGGTTGAGCTTGAAGGTGCCGCTCCGGGTGCCTTTGCCTCTTTCTTCGGCCCTGACCCGTTAGGTCTTTTGTTCGTAGTAATTCTAACCTCGCTCGGTACTTGGGGTCTTCCTCAGATGGTGCAAAAGTTCTATGCAATAAAGAGCGAAAAGGATATAAATAAAGGTACCGTTATTTCTACCGTGTTTGCAATAATTGTTGCCGGCGGATGCTATTTCCTCGGCGGCTTTGGCAGACTTTTTGAGGGCAAGCTCAATGTCACAAACGGTATGCCTGAGGGCGGATACGATGCAATAATTCCAAAAATGCTTGAAAGTCTGCCTGATGTACTGATTGGCGTAGTAATAGTGCTTGTACTTTCGGCTTCTATGTCAACACTCTCGTCTTTGGTGCTTACTTCAAGCTCTACCTTGACGCTTGACCTTATAAAAGGCCATTTAGTAAAGAAAATGAGCGAGAAAAAACAGGTTCTTACAATGAGAGTTTTTATTGTGGTATTTATTGTGGTTTCAGCGGTTATAGCACTTAATAAGGATAAGCTTGGTTACATAGCAGATATGATGGGTATCTCTTGGGGCGCTTTAGCGGGTTGCTTCTTAGCCCCCTTCTTATACGGACTTTATTGGAAGCGCACCACAAAAACGGCTGTGCTTGTAAATTTCATAGTAGGCGCTACAGTAATGGTCGCAAATATGCTTTTCAGAGCGCAGTTCCCAATTCAATTACAGTCTCCGATAAACTGCGGTGTAGTAGTAATGCTATTGGGACTTATAATAGTTCCCGTAGTCAGCCTTATTACAGCTAAACCTGATAAAGCAAAGGTTGAGGAAATTTTCTCTTGCTATAAAAGAGAGGTTGTAGTTCAGGCGAAGGAATCTCTCGGCGAATAATAGTTTAAATTTTAAGTGCAGAGGCTTTGGGGCTTCTGCACTTGTTGGCGTTTTTAAAGACAATTAAAAATATACTTTTTTGGAGGAAACTCAATGCCCATTACCGAAATTTTACAAAAAAATGCGGATTTTTATCCTAATGATGTAAGTCTTGTGGAGATAAATCCGAAATCCTACGAAAACTCAAGAATGACCTGGCAGGAATATTCGCTTATAGTGAACAATCCGAATGAAGCATACCGCAAGGAAATTACTTGGGGCGAATTTAATAAAAAGGCAAACCGATTTGCAAACCTACTGCTTACTCGAGGCATTAAAAAAGGCGATAAGGTAGCAATACTTTTAATGAACTGTATGGAATGGCTGCCTATATATTTCGGCGTTCTTAAAACGGGAGCTATGGCGGTTCCGCTTAATTACCGATATGCTGCTGACGAAATCAAGTACTGCTTAGATTTAGCCGATGTTGATTTCATAGTTTTCGGCCCTGAATTTACGGGCAGAGTGGAGACTATCTGCAATAAGGTAAGCCGAATTAAGACTTGGTTATATCTCGGTGAGGATTGCCCGAGCTTTGCAGAAAGCTACGATGATTTGGTAGCTTATTGTTCTGCGAAAAATCCCGCAATTAAACTTTGTGACGACGATTTTGCCGCAATTTATTTTTCTTCGGGTACAACAGGCTTTCCTAAGGCTATTATCCATAAGCATAGAAGCCTTATGCATGCGGCTATGACCGAGCAAAACCACCACTCTCAAACTAAGGACGATGTATTTTTATGTATACCGCCTCTATACCATACGGGCGCTAAAATGCATTGGTTCGGCTCATTTTTAGTAGGCGGCAAGGCGGTTATCTTAAAGGGAATAAAGCCTGAGTGGATACTTAAAGCCGTTTCGGACGAGGGCTGTTCTATTGTATGGCTTTTGGTTCCGTGGGCTCAGGATATTTTGGATGCGGTTGAACGCGGCGAGATAAATCTTGAGGATTACGATTTATCTAAGTGGCGACTTATGCATATAGGTGCTCAGCCTGTACCGCCAAGTCTTATAAAGAGATGGAAGCAGCACTTTCCGAACCATAGCTATGATACAAACTATGGATTGTCCGAGTCAATAGGTCCCGGTTGTGTACATTTGGGTGTTGAAAATGAGCATAAGGTCGGCGCTATCGGTAAGGCAGGCTTTGGATGGGAAACAAAGATTGTTGACGAAAAGGGCAATACTGTTGAGCGAGGCGAAGTAGGTGAGCTTGCGGTAAAGGGCCCCGGCGTTATGACGGCTTATTATAAGGACGAAAAGGCTACCGCCGAGGTTCTTAGAGGTGAGTGGCTGCATACAGGCGATATGGCGTGCGAGGATGAGGACGGATTTATCTTCCTCGTAGACCGCAAGAAAGATGTTATAATTTCGGGCGGTGAGAACCTTTACCCTGTACAGATTGAGGACTTCTTACGCCGCCACGATAAGATAAGCGATGTTGCGGTTATAGGGCTTCCTGACGCTCGTCTCGGAGAAATAGCAGCAGCTATTATTCAGATAAAAGATGGACTTTCGGCGACTGAGGCTGAAATCGAGGAGTTCTGCCTTGATTTGCCGAGATATAAAAGACCGAGGAAAATTATATTTGCCGATGTTCCCCGTAATCCTACGGGAAAAATCGAGAAGCCCAAGCTTCGTGAGAAATATTGCGGCGAAAGTGTAGTTGCACAACAAAACGAAATCGGTTAAAATAAAGGTATAAAAATTTTATTCGAAGGGATTTACATAATGAAAAAATTACTTATTGGTAATGCGGCGGTAGCCAGAGGCGCTTATGAAGCAGGCGTTAGGGTTGTAGCTTCATATCCCGGCACCCCCAGTACAGAAATCACAGAAGAAATCGTAAAGTTTGAGGATGTTTATGCTGAGTGGTCGCCTAACGAAAAGGTTGCGGCAGAGGTTGCAATCGGTGCATCTATCGGCGGCGCTCGTGCTATGAGCTGTATGAAGCATGTAGGCCTTAATGTTATGGCTGACCCTGTTTTCACAGTAAGCTATACAGGTGTAAACGGCGGTTTGGTTTTCTGCGTTGCAGATGACCCAGGTATGCATTCTTCCCAAAACGAACAGGACTCAAGACATTATGCTGAGGCTTCCAAGATTTTAATGCTAGAGCCTGCTGATTCTGCTGAATGTAAGGAATTTACAAAGTCGGCATTCGCAGTGTCCGAAGAATTTGATACCCCCGTATTTATCAGACTTTCTACCAGAGTTTCCCACTCTCAGAGCCTTGTAGAGCTTGAGGAAAAACAGGATATAGAGCTTAAACCCTATGAGAAAAATATCGGCAAGTATGTTATGATGCCTGCAAATGCTGTAAAGCGTCATGTAGTTGTTGAGGATAGAATTTCAGCCTTAAAAGAGTGGGCAGAAACCTGCGAATTTAACAAAACAGAGGAAAACGGCTCTAAAATCGGTGTTATTACAGCGGGCATTTCTTATATGTATGCAAAAGAGGCGTTGGGCGATAGCGTAGACTTCCTAAAGCTCGGTGCAGTGTATCCGCTTCCCGATAAAAAGCTAAAGGCATTTTGCGATGCTCACGATACAGTGTTCGTTATTGAGGAATTAGACCCCGTTATCGAAACATATTTAAAATCGCTCGGCGTTACAAATGTAAAGGGCAAGGAAGTATTTACATTACTCGGCGAATATAACCCTGCTATGATTAAAAAGGCGGTTTTGGGTGAGGATTTTGCAGAGTTTACTGACCTTTCAGAAGCTATCCCTGCAAGACCGCCCGTAATGTGCGCCGGCTGTCCACATAGAGGAACCTTCTATGTGCTTAAAAAGTTAGGTCTTACCGTTTCGGGCGATATCGGTTGCTATACGCTTGGTGCCGTAGCACCGCTTGCATCTGTTGATACAACCATTTGTATGGGCGCATCTGTTAGTGCGGCTCTCGGTATGGCAAAGGCAAGGGGAGCTGAATTTAATAAAAAGCTCGTTTCCGTTATTGGCGATTCTACCTTTATGCATTCGGGAATTACAGGTCTTGTTGATATTGTTTATAATAAGGGCGCTAATACCGTTATTATCCTTGATAACTCGATTACAGGTATGACAGGTCATCAGGATAACCCCACAACAGGCTATACAATAAGAGGGGAAGAAACAAAACAGGTAAACCTAGTTGCTCTTTGCAAGGCAATCGGTGTTGAGCATATCGCCGTTTGCGACCCCTTTGATGTTAAGGAGTTTGAAAGGACAGTTAAGGCAGAGGTTGAGCGTGAGGAGCCGTCGGTTATCATCGCTCAAAGACCTTGTGCACTTCTTAAAACAGTTAAATACACAGGTCACTGCAAGATTAATGATAACTGCAAAAACTGCAAGGCTTGTATGAAGCTTGGCTGTCCTGCAATTTCTATTAGGGATAATAAGGTAGTAATCGACCGTACTCAGTGTAACGGTTGCGGACTTTGCGTAAATGTATGTCCCTTTAAGTCAATTGAAAAGGAGGGTAACTAATTATGACTAAAAACATTATGATTGTCGGCGTAGGCGGACAGGGTACCCTTCTTGCCAGCAGAATTTTAGGTAACACCGTTATTAACGAGGGCTTTGATGTTAAGGTTTCAGAGGTTCACGGTATGAGTCAGAGAGGCGGCTCGGTAGTAACCTATGTAAAATACGGTGAAGCGGTTTATTCTCCGATAGTAGATAAGGGCTCTGCCGATGTTATTTTGGCTTTTGAACTTTTAGAGGCTTACAGAGCATTACCTTATCTTAAAAAGGGTGGAAAGCTTATAGTAAACACCCAGAAAATCGACCCGATGCCCGTAATTACAGGCGCCGCAGAATATCCTGCAGATATTGAGAAGAAGTTAGCTGACAACGCAGATACGGTTTTGGTAGACGCGCTAAAGCTTGCAGAAGAAGCAGGAAGTGCGAAGGCAGTAAATGTTGTGCTTATCGGCGTAATGGCAAAAAGCTCGGATATTCCTTATGAAAATTGGGTTGAGACCATTAAAACAACCGTTCCACCAAAGTTCTTAGAGGTAAACTTAAAAGCCTTTGAGCTTGGTTACAATTATTAATTTGTATTTTTTCTTTCTTAAAGCTATGGAGGCGAGGTAAAATGAAATTCTGGCAAGAAAAAATCGAAACTATGCCTCGCGACGAGCTTACCGCTCTTCAAAGTGAGCGTCTCGTTGCGCAGGTAAAAAGAATGTACGAAAATGTAGAGCTTTTTAGAAACCGTATGGACGAAAAAGGCTTAAAGCCCGAAGACATTAAGGGCGTGGAGGACCTACACCGTCTTCCCTTTTCGTATAAACAGGATTTAAGAGATTATTACCCTTATGGTCTTTTTGCTGTACCTATGAAGGATATCAGGCGTGTTCACGCTTCTTCCGGTACAACAGGCAAGCAGATAGTAGTAGGCTATACCGATAACGACCTTGAGATGTGGGCAGATTGCTTTGCTAGAATGTTAATAGCTACAGGGGCAGATGAGAATTCCTTTGTTCAGGTGTCCTACGGCTTAGGTCTTTTCACAGGTGGCTTCGGTGCTCACGACGGCGCAGTTAGAATAGGAGCTACAGCTATTCCGATTTCCTCGGGTAATACTCAGCGCCAGATTCAGACCATGATAGATTTCGGCGCCACCGTTTTATGCTGCACACCGTCATACGCTATGTATCTCGGCGAGGTAATAGAGGAAATGGGCGTTAAGGACCAACTAAAACTTAAGGCAGGTATCTTCGGTGCAGAGCCTTGGACAGAGGAAATGCGCGCTCAGATAGAAGAAAAGCTAGGCCTTAAGGCTTATGATATCTACGGTCTTTCCGAAATTATGGGACCGGGCGTTTCGTATGAGTGCGAATATCAGTGCGGAATGCATGTTTGCGAGGATAACTTTATCCCTGAAATTATCGACCCCGATACAGGCGAGGTTTTACCTGAGGGCGCTCAGGGTGAGCTTGTATTTACTACAATCACCAAAGAGGGCTTCCCCCTTATAAGATACAGAACAAGGGATATCTGTTCTCTAAACTATGAGCAGTGCAAGTGCGGAAGAACACATGTCAGAATGAATAAGCCACAGGGCAGAACCGACGATATGCTCATTATCAGAGGTGTTAACGTATTCCCGTCACAGATTGAGGAAGTTTTACTTAAAGTCGGCGGAGATATAACACCTAACTATCAGATAGTAGTAGACAGAGTAAATAATACCGATACATTTGAGGTTAATGTTGAAATGAGCGAGGAAATGTTCTCGGACGGCGTAAAGGGTATCGAAAAACGCGAGAAGGAAATAACCGAAAAGCTGAGAAGTATGCTCGGTATCGGTGCTAAGGTAAATCTTGTAAACCCGAAATCTATTGAACGCAGTGAGGGTAAGGCAAAGCGTGTAATAGATAAGCGTAAAATAAAATAATAAGGAGAGGTTCTATGTTTATTAAACAGCTTTCGATCTTTGTAGAAAACAAGGTGGGCAGACTTCAGACTATTATAGACTGTCTTTCTGAAAACGGCGTAAATATCAGAGCCCTTTCTATTGCCGATACAACCGATTTCGGTGTTTTGAGGGTTATCGTTGATGACGATACAAAGGCAAGAGAGTTGCTTCGCGAAAACGGAGTAATTTCAAAGGTTACCGATGTTATAGCTGTGTTTATTGACGACCGCACAGGCGGTCTTGCAACGGTGCTTTCTACCGTTTCAAATGCGGGTATAGGTATTGAATATATGTACGCATTTTTAGGCAGACGCGAGGGCAAAGCCCTTATGGTATTAAAGGCATCCGATGAAGAGGCGGCAGAAAAGGTATTAAGAGAAGCCGGAATTCCGATTGCCGACCCTGCTGAAATTTAAAAAAAGAAAAGGTGTTTTGCAAAAAAGCAAAACACCTTTTTATATAAGTTCTTATAAAAAATTAATCGATATTAGCCTGAATGTACTCAACAACATCGCCAATAGTTTTAACATTTTCGATTTCGTCATCAGGTACTTCAACATCAAATTCGTCCTCTATCGCCATAAGAAGCTCAACAACATCCAAGCTGTCAGCGCCGAGGTCTTCAGCAATTTTGGTTTCCATTGTAAGCTCTTCTTCGTCAACATCAAGTTGTTCAGCTAATATCTTTTTGATTTTCTCAAATACCATAAATTATGCCTCCTAAAATCTTAAAGCCACGACGGCCAAACGGGAAATTATGTTTAACATAAAAACACAAAAACCTACTAAACAAATAATATGTTTTCTTTCCACTTTTGTCAATAGGTTTTTTACAAAATTCTTTAGTTTTTCATAAATTTTTAAAATTTACAAAATATTTCATATTTTATTGGTGACAAAAGAGAAAAGATGTAGTATAATACTCATACTAATGGAAATAAGGACGTGAACTTTTTGGATAATAGATTTTATGATAATGTGATGGGAGAAATGTCTGCTTTTTTTGAGCAGAACGGCTTTAAAGCGCAGGACGACGGCAGCTTTCTTTCTGACACTAAAAAGGTTTTGGTAGAATACAGTGAAGAGCGTCAGATGTATCTTCTTAAAATCGCCGAGGTTGAAAACGGGGAAGCAGGGGAGTATGCAGAGGCAGAGGCTTGGCTCTTTGACGATACTCAAAACGCTAAGGATGCCGAAGCTGTTGGTATTGAATTTACCGCTACTCTTCGCGAGAAGATGGGCATAAAAATCAAGAGAGCGATTGGCATTGATGATGTTGCTCTTCCCACCGCAACAAAGAGCGGTAACACCAATATGAACGGCTTTGCAAAGCGTGTGCTTGATATTTATCCCGCCTTTAAGGACGATTATAAGGAACACGTTTCAACCTACGGAAACATTCTTTATTTAGACTTCTTTGGCGCTACATTAGTACCCGAAGGCAAGCGTGTTTTAGAAGCAAATGAGAAAAAAGCGGTTAAAAAGCTTTACGAACTTTTAGAGGATATGTTTATAAAAGGTGATAGAGAAACCGTAAATGCCGCCGTAGCGGTAGCTGCCGCAATGGCATATAAAGACGAGAAGGTTAAGGCAAATCTTTTTGCGGCTCTTGAAGCAGACCGCCAATTTTACGATAGCGTAAGAAATTTCTTACCCGTATTTTCCAAAAACAAAAAGCTTATATCATTGCTTGTAAAGTAAAATTTAATTAAGTAATAAAAATAAAAGGACTTGAAGATTGCTTCAAGTCCTTTTTACTCTAGATAAAATTTATCCTCTTTTCATCTAAGCTGATTTTGTAGGGGGACGATACCTACATTGTCCCCTGCAGTAAATATTAATTGGGTTTATGTAGGGTTGATTCACGAATCAACCGCATTTTTCGGGCGATTCGTGAATCGCCCCTACGATGCGAAACAATTAATTTTCTTTATAAGGGTGTGGGTTGGCTTGAATTACTTTTTTATATTTACTCAACTTTTTTAATGACTTTTTCGACAAAATGTGATAATATTACCTAGGGTGAAAATTATGTTTTTTCTGACTAAAGATACAATTCCTGAGGGTGTAGGTTTTAGCACATTTGGCAGCACCCATTTAATATGGCTTGCTGTCATAACGATTATATGCTTAGCGTCAATATTTATATATCGAAAGTTAGATTTCAAAAAACGCAGAGTTATGCGAATTGTTATAGGCTCAATGGTCGTTTTATCCGAAGTTATAAAGGATATAGTTGCGGTTATTATGGGAGACTTCGGCGTTGGGCAGCTGCCTTTTCATCTATGCGGAATAAATGTATTACTGATTGGGTTTGACCTTATAAAAGAAACAAAGGCGCTTCGTAATTTCCTTTATTATTTTTGCATACCAGGGGCTCTCTTAGCTCTCTTTTTCCCCAATTGGACAGTACTTCCCTGTATGAATTTTTCACACATTCATAGCTTCACAATTCATGCATTACTTGTTATCTATCCGCTTTTATTGGTATCAAGCGGCGAAGTAAAGATTGAAATTAAAACAATGCCAAAATGTATATTATTGCTCATTTCTATGGCAATACCGATATATTTTATAAATCTTTTTTGCGATACAAACTTTATGTTTTTAATGGAGCCTGAAACGGGCAATCCGCTAGGTCTCTTTGAAAAGTATCTTGGCAGTCACCTTTGGGGCTTTCCCATACTTTTACCCATTGTAATGTTCATAATGTACATACCGCTCGGCATAGTAGCAAGGATTAATAAGAAAAGGGAAGCAGCAGAGAAACCCGAAGAAAAGAAAACTGTTAGCGTAAATTAAAAAGAGAAAAACAAAAGCCTTGGAAAATCCAAGGCTTTATATTTTTTATTTGATTTTAGTTATTCCCGAAACCGAGCTAACCTTTTTGATAGATTTTATTCTTAGTGAATTTACAACAGGCTTCCAACCGCTTATTGTGTAATATTCATAGCCCTCTTCATTTACCTTATTGATTGTAAGGTTAGATGCACCGCTATAAGTGTATTCTACTGTATAATAGTACTGATGTACGCGCTCTGCCTCTTCTACATCTTGGCCGCCCTTTTGATAATCGTAGTAAACGGTAAAGGAGCCTTTTTTGTTATCCTTATAGCCGAGCACCTTGTGGGTATAGTCTGCCACATCGCCCGCAGCCATATAGGGAATGTAGAAATATCCGTTTGAATAGGAATGATTGCACCAGAAGAATTCGTATTTAGCCTGTGCTTTAAGCTTAGCAAACAAAGTATCGTTTATAACAAATTTTGTTTTTAATGCGTTATAAAATACAGCTTCGGGAACTTCGAACATCCAAGTGTCGCCCTCGTCATTGAGATATTTATCAAGCGTTTCAAAGCCGATTGCATAGTATCCCTCTTGCATCATATAATCGAAATCAGGTGTGCCGTCGCTGTTTATTTCTGCGCCGCAGTGACCACTTGGACCACCTGAGATACCGGCATCCCTGAGATTTGTCTTAGAGGTTGCAAAGTTAGCCTGACCGCAAGCAGTACACTTATTTCCCTTTATAGTGTGCTTTTGTGTACCTACAATAATGCCGCAATCGGTGCAAACCTTGTTGTGATTAACAACATCTAACTTGGAGCTGTCGATAATATTCTTACCTGTAGAAACAGAAACGGCTTTTGTTTTGCTGTGACTGCAGGAAGGACTTTCAGAGGATGTGTTGCCAGGCTGACTAGAGGACTGCGGTTCATCAGAAGAGGTATCGTCCGAAGTGCCCTTAATCTCAACAGAGGCGGTAACCTCAACCTTTACTTTAAGGTCCTCTAACTTTTCTACTGCTGCAGTTTTAACTTCATTTAAGATTTTATCTGCAGAGACTGTTTTATCAGCAACCTCCGCTACCTTAATATCAATAACAGCGTCATTTTTAATAAATCCGTTTTCGTTTGCTACGGCGATAAGGTTATCAACAACCTCGCTTGCCTTTTTATTCTCAAAGGTGATTTTTTTGTTAATGCTTTTTGCATCGTCATTAACAGGCTCTACTGCCAAAACAACATTATCAGCGCCGAGATAAAGACGGAACTGTGGGTTAATGGTAACCAAAACAACCGAAAGGTAATTTTCGGGCTTTTGGAAGGTAACTTCGGTGTTGTTCGCGCTCGGTGTAGAGGGGGCATCAGTAGTGTCATTACTGTCCTTCTTACAACCCGCAAAGCAGGTGAATAAAAGAGTAACAGCAAGTAGCAGGCATAAAACTTTTTTCATAAAACTCTCTCCTTGTTTTTTGTTGAGAACTTTGTTAACTGTAGTTAATTGCAATTTAGTTTGTTTAAATTTACAGTCCAAGAATTTGTTTTTTCTTTGCTTCATATTCTTCGGCAGATAATATTCCGCACTCGTGAAGTTCTTTTAATTTTTTTAGTTCTTTATAATATTCTGGGGAACAACCAAATTTTTTCTTAAAGCTTCTTTTGTTGTGGGCTCTTGTTGCAAAGACAACCAAAAGCACTATTACGGGCATTGCGAAAAGTATAAACAAATACATTAACATAATTATTAAACTGCTAGGCATTTTGGTCCTCATAATAAAAAACTGCCTGAATTTGAATATCAGGCAGTCAGTTTTTAATTACTTATTAAGTGCTTCGTTAACTGCAACTGCACAAGCAACAGTCATACCAACCATTGGGTTGTTACCCGCACCGATAAGACCCATCATCTCTACGTGAGCAGGAACTGAAGAGGAACCTGCAAACTGAGCGTCGGAGTGCATACGGCCCATTGTATCGGTCATACCGTAGGAAGCGGGGCCTGCAGCCATATTGTCGGGGTGGAGTGTTCTTCCTGTACCGCCGCCTGATGCTACTGAGAAATACTTCTTGCCCTGTTCGATACATTCTTTCTTATAAGTACCTGCAACGGGGTGCTGGAAGCGGGTGGGGTTGGTGGAGTTACCTGTGATAGAAACGTCAACACCCTCAGCGTGCATGATTGCAACGCCTTCGCGAACATCGTCTGCTCCGTAGCAGCGAACCTTTGCGCGCTCGCCGTTTGAATAAGCGATTTCTTCAACAACCTTAAGCTCACCTGTATAGTAATCAAACTTTGTCTGAACATAGGTAAAGCCGTTGATTCTGGAAATAATCTTAGCGGCATCCTTGCCGAGACCGTTAAGGATTACGCGAAGGGGCTCTTTACGAGCTTTATTAGCGCTCTTTGCAAGACCGATAGCGCCTTCAGCCGCAGCAAAGGATTCGTGACCTGCAAGGAAAGCAAAGCACTTTGTTTCATCGCGGAGAAGCATAGCGCCTAAGTTACCATGGCCGAGACCAACCTTGCGGTCGTCAGCAACGGAGCCGGGGATACAGAAGGACTGAAGTCCAAGACCGATTTTTTCAGCTGCCTCAGCAGCAGATGCTACCTTTTCCTTAATAGCAATAGCACAGCCTACAACATAAGCCCAAGCAGCATTTTCAAAGCAGATAGGCTGAATGCCTTTTACGATATTATAAGCGTCAACACCTGCGTTATCGCAGATTTCTTTTGCCTCTTCAATGGAAGAAATGCCGTGACGGCTGAGTTCCGCATTGATTTGGTCAATTCTTCTCTCATAACTTTCAAATAAAGCCATTATTCATTTCCTCCTTAATTATTCTTCTCTCGGGTCGATGAGCTTTGCAGCGTCATCAACGCGACCGTACTGTCCGCTAGCCTTTTCTAAAGCTTCATTAGCGTCCATACCCTTTTTAATCATATCCATCATCTTGCCGAGGTGTACAAACTTGTAGCCGATGATAGCACCGTCGTTATCGATAGCAATCTTTGTGATATAGCCTTCAGCAAGCTCTAAATAACGGGGACCCTTAAGCTTTGTAGCATAGGTAGTACCTGTCTGTGAGCGAAGACCCTTACCTAAGTCCTCAAGGCCTGCACCGATAGGAAGACCGTTTTCAGAAAAAGCAGTCTGTGTACGACCGTAAACAATCTGTAAGAACAACTCGCGCATAGCGGTGTTGATAGCGTCACAAACAAGGTCAGTATTAAGCGCCTCTAAAAGAGTTTTGCCAACCAAGATTTCGGAAGCCATAGCAGCAGAGTGTGTCATACCCGAGCAGCCGAGAGTTTCAACCAATGCCTCTTCGATTATACCTTCCTTAACATTAAGGGTAAGCTTGCAGGCGCCCTGCTGAGGTGCACACCAGCCCACACCGTGTGTAAGACCGGAAACATCCTTAACCTCTTTAACCTGTACCCATTTGCCCTCCTCCGGAATAGGAGCGGGACCGTGATATGCACCCTTTGCTAAGGGACACATATTTTCAACTTCTTTTGAATAGTTCATTATATGTACTCCTTTCATAAGTCAGTCGAATTTTGACCATTCGTTAATATTATAACAGATATAGAAATAAAATCAAGAATTTTAAATAGGAAAAAACACCATATTTTTACAGGATTATACTATATATTTTGGCGTTTAATGAATTTCAGTTGTTGCTGTTCGGAATATTTAAGGGCGATAATCAAGGTTAAAAGAAATATAACAAGCGACAAAAGGCGCGGGATAACCTCAAGCGTTGAAAATTCCAAGGAGCCCAAGCGGTTTATAACATTAATGGTATAAGAGGAGAGGATTTCTGCAGGGCAGAGAATAATGTTTGCAAGGTTATAATTCGGCATAACAAGGCCGACACCTATAGCTATTACCGATATAGAGAGTATAGCGGTTACGGCAAAAGACACCAAGATATTAGTAAGAATTGAAACGGTTGAAATATATCCGAAAACGAGAATACAAACGGGTGCAGTAAGAAGGGATGCCGATACTGTAACCGAAAGGCTCGAAACGAGAGATTTTAAAAACTTTTTTCGTAAAGGACAAAACCTCAAGAAAACTTCGGTAAGATAGGGCGAAAGTATAAGAATACCTGCCGTTGACAGCATTGATAACTGAAGAGAAACACTGAAAACCGCAAAGGGAGTTTTAAAAATCATTATAATCATTGCGGCGGAAAGGGAATTTAAGGCGTCTCGTTCTCTAGAAAAGAGGGGTGCTATCGAGAAAAGCAGATAGGTGATACCCGCCCTTATTACAGACATTGTAAAGCCGCAAAGAGCAACAATCAAAAAGACAGACAAAAATGAAAAGGCGGCATAAAGATATTTGTTATGCAAAAGAGGTTTAAAGACAGAATAAAACACACCTATAATTATTACAAGATGCATACCCGAGACCACCAACATATGCGAAACGCCCGACTTTTTAACATTATCGTAAAATTTTGGGTCTAGAGAGCTTCTGTCGCCTATTGTGAGCGCAGATATTAGTGCTCGGCTTTGGAATGTAAGGTCAGAGGATTTTAGGATTTCGGTTATTTTAAAGCGCAGCTTTGGTACGAAGGTAAGGATACTTTTATCGTTATTACTATCGCTAAAGCTTTTTATTTGTGCTCCCGCATAAATACCCTCAGAGAAATTATATCGGCGCGTCTTTTCGTTATCAAATTCAAAAAGATAAAACTTGGCATTCAGGGTATCGCCAACCGATAAATCGGAGTTTTTATAATAAATTTTGATTTTATCACCTTTGTGAAGACTGTTTTCAGAAACACATACTGCGGTGGCAAAATTATAATATTCGTTACTTTCGGGTGTCTCGGTTATAACCAAATCTTCCGTTATAGGAGTATTTGAAAGGTTGCTGAAGCGGTCAATTTCATAAAGGGAAAACAAAAGACTTAAAAACACCAAAATGGAAATTACGGGTACGAGGGTGAAGTGAGGTTTTTTAAGCTTTAGCGCCACAATAAGAAATATAATTAAACAAACAGCAATTGCAAATATCGCGGTTTTGCAATAATATACAATTGCTGTCAAAGATACACTTATAACGGCGGCAATAAGAAAGGGACGCATTATTTCAGGAGAAGATGAACGGGAAGTCCGTTTTTAGTTTTTATATCACATTCACCCTCAATAAGCGGCATAAAATAGGGGATTGCAAGGTCGCTTACATTGTTTTTATTGGCGGTTATCCACTCACTTGGAAATGCCTTTTCGCCGTTTGCAACAAGAGCTGCGTCGGCTGAGAAAATTTCGGTTTTATAGGGTGCGTCTGATACACGCTTTATGCACATCATTTTGCCCGTTTCACCCAAAACGGCAGCCTTTACTGCGGCTTCGCCGATTAAAACCGCCTCATCAATATCGGTTTTAGAGGCAATATGCGCACAGCAGCGCTGAAGAACATTTAGCTCAATAGAGCGTGTTTTACAACCGATATCGCTGTTTTTGATTACCTCTTCGAGCTGTTTGCCTATTCCTGATAGTGCTATATGGCCAAAAGAATCAGTTTTGCTAATCTCTGCCTTGCCGAGCGAGATACCCTCGGACACTGCAACGATTACAGAATCATATTCCTCAAGCTTTGCAGCTACATCTGATAAGAATTTATCGGTTGAAAACTCAGCTTCGGGGAGATATATAAGGTGAGGGGCAGGGGAGCCGTCTGTATGTAAAAGACAGGAGGAGGCGGTAAGCCAACCTGCGTGTCTGCCCATTATCTCAATGATAGTTACCGACTTTAAATCGTAAACGGCGCTATCTCTTACAATCTCAGATAAAACTGTAGCAACGAATTTTGCGGCAGATCCAAAGCCTGGTGTATGGTCGGTTATAAGAAGGTCGTTATCAATGGTTTTCGGCACGCCGATAATCTTAATATCAAGTCCGTTTTCAGCCATATATTTTGATAGCTTTGCAACGGTATCCATAGAGTCGTTACCGCCGATATAGAAAAAGGCTTTAATATCGTTCTTTATAAAATTATCTGTTATTGTTTTGTAAACTGAGCTGTCCTTGTCATAGTCGGGCAGCTTATATCTGCAGGAGCCGAGAGCCGTAGCAGGTGTCTGCTTTAATAAGGCTTTTTTATCATCGGTATCAAGATGGGCTCTAAGGTCAATTAGGTTGTTTTTAACAATTCCCTCAATTCCGTTTAAAGAGCCAAAAATCTCCTTTATTTCAGGGGTTCTCATCGCCTCATTTACAACACCTAAAAGGGAGGCGTTAATGGCGCAGGTAGGTCCGCCTGACTGTGCTACAGCAATGTTCATAATATTCTTCTCCTAGTTTTTTATACCCATTAATTATATAGCAAAACAATACATAATTCAACCACAATTTATGCTTTTATGTTTTCGGGAGTGCGCAGATGCCCTTCCTTACAGAAATACTAATATTATTTATGCGGCGGGATGGGGGAATCGTCCTGTAACTACAAGTAAAAATGGACGGAGGATAAAAAATTATTGTTTTTAATCTATTTTGGTGTTATAATAAGATTACCACACAACAATTAAATATTATTACAAGCATTAAGGTGTGTATTTTTGTCTTTTGGTAAAAATGCAGGCTCTGTTTTTGCATGCTTTAATGTTTGTAGAAATTGTTGTGTGGTAGCGACAATGAGTCACGCATTTTTCGGTGTGTGTGACTTTAAGTTGCACACACTTTTTAGTTTGGGGGGCTGTAGTTTATTTTTTGTCAATACATTATTTAGTTTTCAATGACATAATAGAATGGAGTTTAAGTATCTTATGAAAAAAATATTATCATTTATATTAGCTACGGCTTTGTTAATGGGAATATTTAGTATAGCGCCCATTTCTCCAACCGTATCTGCTGCAACAAGTGGATATTATACATATACAGTATCAAATGGTAGGGCAACTATTACCGAATGTGATATGGCGATAAGGGGTCAGGTCACTATACCTGAAACCTTAGGGGGATATCCGGTAAAAACAATAAGCAGCTATGCGTTTTCCTTTTGTACAGATATTAGAAGTGTAGTAATACCTAATAGTGTTACAACAATAGGCAGGTGCGCCTTTATGTCTTGCACCCGTCTTGCAAGTATAACTATACCAGATACCGTTACATCAATATACCATGATTCTTTTGATGAAACTGCATATTATAACAATACTAGTAATTGGAAAAATAAGGTGCTATACATAGGTAATCATTTAATTGAAGCAAAGGACACTCTTTCGGGGGACATTTTAATTAGAGATGGTACTAAAACAATTGCTACTTATTCGTTTTATGATTGCAAACTTCTTACAGGGATTACTATTCCCGATAGTGTGACTACAATAGGGAGTAACGCTTTTGAAAACTGCAGTAGCCTTAAAACCGCAGTAATGGGAGACGGTATTGAATCAATAGGCTATATGGCATTTGCAAATTGTACTAGCCTTGAGGGTATTGCTTTGCCTAAGAGCCTTGGTTCAATAGCTCAAAAAGCCTTCGAAAATTGCACGGGCCTTGAAAGTATAGTTGTTGATAAAAATAATGAGGTTTATAAGGGTGACGGCAACTGTTTAGTCAATATCGCTGATAAAAAATTAATTTTAGGCTGTAAAAACAGTGTTATACCCGATGACGCCAGTGTTACTTCAATAGATTATAATGCCTTTAAAAACTGCACAGAGCTTATAAGTATAAATATACCCGATTGTGTTACATCAATCGGCAGTTTTGCTTTTGATAATACCGGATATTATAACGACGCTTCTAATTGGGAGAACGGTGTATTATATATAGATAATCATTTAATTAAAGCCAAGGATACAGTTTCGGGTAAATACACCATAAAAAGCGGCACAAAAACAATTGCCGATTCGGCATTTCAGTATTGCAAAGTAATTACATCTGTTGAAATTCCCGATAGCGTTATATCAATAAATGCTTATGCGTTTTATGGTTGTATGAGTATTAAGGATGTAACTCTTGGTGATGCTCTTGAGTCTATTGGCGCATTCGCATTTTATGATTGTCATAGGCTTACATCGGTAAAAATTCCTGACAGTGTAACATATATAGGTAGCAGTGCCTTTAAGAATTGCATCACTCTTACAAGGGTAACTGTCGGAAACGGCGTAGCCTCAATAAATAGCAATGCATTTAGCGAAATTAATAATCTGACTATAGCAACCGATAACACCTATGTTAAAGAATATTGCAATGAAAATCAGTTTGCTTGCGAGCCCATTCTTGAAGCAGGTGATATTAATGGGGACGGGGAAGTTAATCTAAGCGACTTTATAGGGCTTAAAAAGCGAATATTAGGCTTGTCGGACACCGCATACAACATACCCTGTTATCTTAATAATGACAATAACATAGACATACTTGACTTTATAAGATTTAAAAAAATGATGGTAAACATGGCCTAAGCCTTGGGAATGAAGCGCCTCACTAAGAAAACAAAAACATAAAAAACAGACACATCAAAAAATTCTCGATGTGTCTGTTTTTTTATTTATATATCTTAAGTCCGCCTAAAATTACGGCAAGAACAAGCTTTAAAACTGTTTCTAAAGCATTTTCAAAAATAAAAACTGACAAATAAATCCTTCTTTTATTTTACATAGAAGATTATCTATATGTAATTATTCAGCCTCAGAACTCAAAGCTTCCCATTTTTCCATAGCATTAAGCAGTTCTTCTTCGAGAGCCTCAATCTTTTCACCGAGCTCACCGAGTTTTATATAATCCGAAATATTTTCATCTAAAGAAAGCTCGGCTTTAAGGATATCAATTTCTTTTTCCAAGGCAGAAATCTGCTCTTCGGCTTTTTTGAGGGCGCGCTCACGCTTTGCCTTTTCTTTGGCGGGTGTGGTGTAGCCCTTTTTGGATTTTTTAGGTGTGTCTTCCTTTGAAGTCGGGTTTGTTTTGTTTTCGGCTTCGTCCTTTGCGGCTTTCGATTTTTCATAATACTCGTCATATCCGTAGTTGTAAAGAGATACGGTATCGTTTTCAAAAACTGCAAGACGGGAGGCGAGCTTTTTAACGAAATATCTATCGTGGGATACGAAAAGGAGAGTTCCTTTAAACTCGCTAAGCAGATTTTCGAGGGTTTCTTTGCCTACCATATCCATATGGTTTGTAGGCTCGTCTAAAATCAGGAAATTAGGCTTTGTTTTTAAAATTTTGCAAAGGGCAAGCCGCACTCGCTCTCCACCCGAAAGCATATCGACCCTCTTAAAAACATCCTCGCCGCTAAACTGAAAGGCGCCTAGTGCCGACCGCGCTTCAAAATTTCCCATGCCTTTAAAGGTGTTTAGAAAATCGTCAAGCACGGTATCACTTGAGGAGTGCTGAGCTATCTGCTGGTCAAAATATCCGATTTTAACTCCACCGCCGATAGTCACACTGCCCGACAGGGCGGGGATTTGACCTACTATCGTTTTTAAAAGGGTGGATTTGCCAAGCCCATTTCCGCCTATAATACCGAGCCTCTCTCCTCTTTGTAAAAGAAAATCGACGGTAGCAAGCGGTTTATCAAAGCCGATGGTTAAATCTTTTATTAAAAGAACATCCTTAACGCTTTGAGTTTCGGGCTCGAAGCTTCCGTGAAAGGTTCGTAAATCGTAAGTTTCAGGTGCGTCAATCGGTTCTATACGCTCAATTTGTTTTAACTTAGACTGCGCCATAGCAGCCTTTGTAGCCTTGTACCTAAAACGCTCTGCAAGCTCGTTTAAACGGGCAATCTCTTTTTGCTGAGCTATATATTCTTTTGTTTGCTGCTCGAAAGCCAACTTTTTCTGTTTTGTAAAATCGGTATAACCGCCTATATATTTAGTGATTTTTCCATGCTCGATTTCGTAAACGATATTTACGGTGCGGTCTAAAAACATACGGTCGTGCGATACAATTACAACCGCTTTTTTATAGTCCTTTATATAGCTTTCAAGCCAATTTACCGCATTTATATCGAGGTGGTTTGTCGGCTCGTCTAAAAGCAGAACATCGGGCTTTGAAAGAAGCAGCTTTAAAAATGCAATTTTTGTTCGCTGCCCGCCCGAAAAATCAGACAGCGGTTTATAATTTTCTTCCTCACTAAATCCGAAGCTTTTTATTGCCGCCTCGTATTCTTTTTCAAAATAAAAACCGCCATTTATAGTGAACAAATCGAGCAGAGAGGTATATTCGGCGATTATCTTTTCGTCGCCGCCGTTCATCTCCTCTAAAAGATACTGAAGTCTATCCTTCATACTAAGAAGCTCACTGTATGCTGAGCGAATTTCTGCAACTAAAGAGCGTGAATTATCGGCAAAAGTCATCTGATTTAAAACACCGATAACCGTCCCCTTAGAGCGTGAAAAAACGCTATCGGGACGGTTGGCTATACTAAGTTCACCTGATAAAAGGCGCAAAAGGGTGGTCTTTCCGCACCCGTTTCGGCCTACTATTGCAATTTTATCGCCGTCGTTTATTTCGATGTTTATATCGTGGAGAAGTGTTTTTCCCGACAGCTCAACTGCGGCATTTTGTAGCTTTAATTGCATAAAATCTCTCTTTTAAAACATTGATATCTGGTTGGTTTCGGGTAAATCCTTCATGGCGCCAAGGTCGGCAAGATTTTTAATGATTGTGCTAGAAACACCCGCTTCAAGCTGAAAGTCCTCAAGGGATACGAAATTGCCTTTTTGTGCGGTTTCGTATATAGCGTAGGCAGCCTTCTCGCCAACACCCGAAAGAGCGCCGAAGGGAAGCCTCATTTTGCCGTCCTCGGGCAGATATTTCATAGCGTGTGATTTATCAAGGCTTATCGGAAGCACTTCAATTCCGCGTGACATAAGTTCATTGAAAATAAGCATATTTTCGTAAACATCAAGCTCTTTTTGGGTGGCTTCCTTGCCCTTTGCCTTTATATTCTGAAGATATCTTCTAACTGCCTCTTTGCCGCCCATAATTGTCTTAACATCAACATCTTCGGGGCGGGCGGTAAAGTATGCGCAGTAAAATTCAAGCGGACGGTAAACCTTGTACCAAGCAAGTCGCAAAGCGCCTATAACATAGGCGGCGGCGTGGGCTTTGGGGAACATATATTTAATCTTATGGCAGCTGTCTATGTACCATTCTGGTACATTTACGGCGCGCATATCGTCCTCCATAGCGCCCCATTCCTCTTTAGATACCTTGCCCTTAGCAACAAGGCCTTTACGAACAGTTTCGGTAATCTTGAAGGCTCTGCCCTCCTCCATACCCTGATGGATAAGGTAAACCATTATGTTATCACGGGTACCGATAACCTCGGAAATTGTACATATACCTTTATGAATAAGCTCCTGAGCGTTGCCTAGCCAAACATCTGTACCATGGGAAAGGCCCGAAATCTGCAGTAAATCGGCAAAGTTTTTTGGGTTACATTCGGATAACATTCCTCTAACGAAGTCAGTACCGAATTCGGGCAGACAGAATGTACCTGTTTTAGAGTCGATTTCCTCTGCTGTAACACCTAGCGCTTCGGGAGATACAAACAGACTGTATACCTTTTCGTCACTCATAGAAACCGAGTTTACGGGGATACCCGAATATTCCTCAAGATATTTGTATGTAGTAGGTACAACATGACCGAGCTCGTCAAGCTTTAGAATTGTATCGTGAATTGAATGGAAGTCAAAATGTGTGGTGGTAATACCGCAGTCTACCTTGTTTGCAGGGTGCTGTATGGGGCAGAAATCGTAAATAGTTTTGTCCCTTGGCACTACAATCATACCTGCAGGGTGCTGACCTGTGGTGGTCTTGATTTTAGAAGCCTCAACAAGACCTGCAAGGCGGTTTAATTCAGCGTTGCTTAAATGTATGCCCTTCTTCTCGGCATAAGCCTTTGCAAAGCCGAAGGCGGTCTTTTCAGCAACGGTAGAAATAGTACCTGCCTTAAATACATTTTCGCTACCGAAAAGAGTTTCTGTGTATTTTTGTACTTCGGTCTGGAATTCATCAGAGAAGTTAAGGTCGATATCAGGCACCTTGTCTCCCTTAAAGCCTAGGAAGGTTTCGAAGGGGATATCGTGACCGTCGCGAAGCAGCGGAGTATTACAGTGTGGACAGTTTTTCTCAGGCAAATCGAAGCCTGAGCCTACCTCACCCTTTGTAAAAAATTCGTTATACTGACAGTTAGGGCATACATAGTGGGGGGCTAGGGGGTTAACCTCGGAAATTCCCGCCATAGTAGCAACAAACGACGAGCCTACCGAGCCTCGAGAGCCAACTAAATAGCCGTGCTCTTCACTGTAGGCAACGAGCTTTTGCGCCGAAATATACATTATGGAAAATCCGTTGTTGATAATAGCGTTAAGCTCTTTTTCAAGACGCTTTTTAACGATATCTGGCACAGGATTTCCGTATTTTTTATGGGCGTTTTCCCAACAGATATCGCGAAGTAATTGGTCGGAGCCCTCGATTACGGGTGGGAAGTTGCCGTCAGGCACAGGGATAACATCATCCGATACCATTTCTGCAATTTTGTTCGGGTTGTCTATTACAAATTCACGGGCGCGCTCGCCAAAGTATGAGAAATCTTCAAGCATTTCGGCAGTGGTCTTAAAGTATAGGGGAGCCTGATAGTCAAATTCCTCTCGCTCATAGCCTTGTCCTGCCATAAGAATTTTACGGATAACCTCGTCCTGCTTTTTAAGGAAGTGCACGTCCCCCGTTGCAACAACGGGTTTACCGAGCTTATCGGCGATTTCTACTATCTTTTTGTTGTAAGCCTTTAAAACTTCAACGCTGGTTACATGCCTGAAGCGGTTCTTGATAACATTTCCCTTTTTATCAACCTTATCGGGCAGAGAGGACTCGCGTACCATAAAGTCGTTATTACCAAGAGGCTGAATTTCGAGATAATCGTAATAAGAGGCAATTCTTTCGAGCTCCTCATAGGGCTTGTTCTCTAAAATTGCCTGGAAAAGCTCGCCCGCTTCACAGGCAGAGCCTACAATAAGACCCTCGCGAAGCTCATCTAATTTACTGCGCAAAGTTAGCGGTCTGCCCTTAAAGTTATTTATGTGGGCATCCGATACAAGCTTATATAAATTTTTAAGACCTGTAAGGTTTTTAACCAAAATAATCTGATGGTATCTTTTAATCTGCTTTGCGGTAAGCTCTGATATATCGTTGTTTACATCGTCTACAAAGTAGGCTTCAACGCCGTAAATAAGCTTAAAATCTCCGCCGCTTTTTCTGATTTTCTTAACTGCACCTGCGGCGGCAGGGTAGGCTTGAACAACGCCGTGGTCGGTAATGGCAACTGCCTTGTGTCCCCACTTATATGCCGTTTCAATGATGCTTTCGGCTGAGCAAACGGCATCCTTTTCGGACATATTGGTGTGGCAGTGTAATTCTACTCGCTTTAGTCCATCAAAATCGTCGGTCTCGGTATATTTTTGAAGCAAAGCTATAGCGCGCGGCTTTACGATAAATTCCTTTTTATAATTATCAAATTCGTATGTACCGTTTACAAGCACAAAGGCGCCGTTTTTAAGGGGCGCGATATCACCCATTTTTGAGGGGTCCATAAACATAGAGGCCGAAAGCGAATTTGTATGGTCGCTAAAGCTAAAGCTTACAATATTAGAGGGGCCTCTTTTAGTGTTGATACCTCTCACTTCAAAACCGAATACCTCACCGAAACAACAAATTTCGGTGTCGTTTTCGCTAACCTGTGACATAGGCTTTATATTGTTATCTATTCTTCTGCCGTAGAAAAGCTTGGGGTTATCAAGGTAAACCATATTGTTGTAGGGCTTACCTTGAGGCTCACCAAAGGTGATTTCCCGCTTTTGAGAGTTTTCTTTCGGTTTGTTAGCGGAGGGTGTGGATGCCTCGGGGGGATTTGGAGGGGGCGGTGCAATCTCAACATCGTCGAGCTGACCCGAAAAGGAAATAGCTACACTAATATCAAAATAGTTTAAAGCTTGTCTTTTAAAGAGTTCTTCAAAGCCTAGCTCACAAACCTTTTTATAACCGCCGTGCTGAAGCTCAATATTAACGGTATTGCCCTCTAAAGCATACTTTGCACCGTTAAAATATCCGTTTAAAGAGGCATTTTTGCGTCTTATATCGGCAGTAATATCTATGCAAGCCGATTCGCAGAATGCCGTTTTGTCAAAATAGCATTCTGCTGTAATATCATAAAGATTTAAAACTGATTTAATTGCAGCTTTAAACTCTGTAATATCGTTATGTGTTATGTATTTTTCGCTTTTTAGTTTTAAGTAGAGTGTTCGCTCGTCAAGCTCAAGGTTTACCTTTTCTGCTAAAACATCCGCAAATATATTTAAAAGCGAGGGGGAGAGATATTCTCCGAAAAGTTCCCTACAGGAAGTCATAATATAGAGGTCCTCCGTTAAAGTTTTTCTATTTCTTCTAAAAGCGCATCAAGAAGCTTTGCTTCTTCTACCTTGCGCAAAATTTCACCCTTTTTAAAGAGCACACCGCAGCCGTCGCCGCCGGCAATACCGATATCAGCCGCTCGGGCCTCTCCGGGTCCGTTTACAACACAGCCCATAATGGCTACGGTTATATTTTTGTTTACATTTTGAAGTCTCTCTTCGGCGCGCTTTGCAAGACCGATAAGGTCTATTTTTGTTCTTCCACAGGTAGGACAGGATATGAATTTAATGCCGTCTTGTCTTAGTCCCAATGCTTTTAATAGGTTGATACCTGCCTTTACCTCTTTTACGGGGTTATCGGTAAGGGAAATTCTTATTGTGCCGCCGATATCCCGAAGAAGTAGACCGCCTATACCTGCGGCGGATTTAATAGTGCCCATATTTTCGGTGCCTGCCTCGGTAACACCTAAATGCAGAGGATATTTGCAATTCTCTGCCGCTAAAACATATGTATCGTACATAGTTTTTGTATCGGAAGACTTAAGGGATAAAACAATATCGTCAAAATCGAATTTTTCGAGTAAGGATATGTGATAAAGTCCGCTTTCAACTAGAGCCTTTGGTGTAGGTGAGCCGTATTTTTCTAAAATATGCTTTTCGAGGGAGCCTGAATTTACACCAATTCTTATAGGTACGCCTGCCGCTTTACAGGTTGCGGCTACGGTTTTGATTTTGTCTTCGTCGCCAATATTACCCGGGTTAATTCTAACCTTGTCCACCCCTGCGGCAACGCTTTCAACCGCTAAGCGCCAATCGAAATGGATATCCGCAACAACGGGGATTTTAACCGCCTCTTTTACAGCGGCAAGGGTTTTAACGGCGTTCATATCGGGCACAGAAATGCGAACTATCTCGCAGCCCGCAGTCTCTAATTCCAGAGCCTGACGAACATTCCCCTCAATATCATTTGAGGGGATAGATAGCATTGACTGCACCGATACGGGTGCTCCTCCGCCTATTTTCAAATTACCGACAGTAATACATTTTGTTTTATCGTTAGTAAACATTTAAAATCCTCCGATGTTTAGCTTTTACTAGGTCACAAGCGACCAGATATCCTTTGCGGTAATAATCAGCATAAATACAATCAGTATTATAAAGCCTACTGTGTGTACTACCGCTTCGTACTTTTGAGGTACGGGGCGGCGGAAAATCATTTCAAAAAGGATAAAGACTAGTCTGCCGCCGTCAAGGGCAGGGAGAGGTAATAAATTGAAAAGACCTAAATTCACGGTTATAAGCGCCATAATGGGAATTAAATTTTTAAGGCTTTGCTTTGCAACGCTGCCGATTGCCGCCGTAACTCCAACAGGTCCCGACATTGCGCTAATTCCGTATTTACCTGCGATAAGGTCTATAAGAGAGCGCCAGATTACCGCGCAGTATGAGAATATAGAATTAAAGGTTTCTCTAATAAAGGATAAAAAGGTTTTTTCTCGTCCGTAAACATAAAAATCTACTGTTAAATAGGTAATATCGTTTTCCTTTTTTGTGTCAAACTTTACATCTTCGAGCAAAACTTTTTCGCCCTTACGCTCAACAGTTAAATCAACCTTGCCGTCAGCTACATTTGTAAAAGCATAGCTTAAATCATAGGTTGTAAAAATTCTTCTGCCGTTTACTTCAACAATTTTATCGTTAACCTGAAGTCCGTAATCTGAGCTTACTGCATTTTCTCTGAATTCCGCTACAACGGTGGTTGTAAAGCGGTCTTGGGGAATAAGGGTACAAGCGATTAAAACAACACCCAAAAGCAGATTAAAAACGGCGCCCATTATAACTATTAAAAATCTGCGCCAAGCCTTTTTGTTGCAAAAGGCTCTCTCGTCGGTGCTGTTTTCGTCCTCACCCTCCATAGCGCAGTAGCCGCCAAGCGGTATTAAATTTACACTGTATTTGGTCTCTCCCCACTGTCTTGAAAAGAGCTTTGGGCCAAAGCCTACCGCAAATTCGTTAACTCTAACCCCTAGCGTTTTAGCGGCTATAAAGTGACCGAATTCGTGTATTATAATAAGGATTATAAAAATGAGTATAGCTACAAGATAGGGCCATATATTGTTTAAGGCATTTAAAACGGCTGAAATATAAATCGCTTCCTTTTAGTGTATTTAATACGGTTAAGATACAAAATCTTTAACAAGCTGACGGGCAGCCTTGTCGGTATTCAGAATATCTTCAACTGTAAAGCTTTGTTTGTTTTCTGTGTTTAGCATTGCCTTTTCGGCAAGCTCTGCAATTTGCAGGAATTTAATTTTGCCCTGTAAAAAGAGGGATACCGCCTCTTCGTTGGCACCGTTTACTGCAGTCGGGTAAAGACCGCCTTTATTTATCGCCTCTATGCAAAGGGGTAGCGCTCTGAATGTATTAGTATCGGGGCGCTCAAAGGTGAGAGTGCCGATATCCGCAAGGGAAAGACGCTCAAAGGCGTTATTACTGCGTGCAGGATAAGTCAGGGCATACTGTATCGGTAGTCGCATATCAGGGGTGCCGAGCTGAGCTATAACTGCACCGTCGGATAATTCCACGCCCGAATGTAAAATGCTCTGTCTGTGAACCAGCACCTCAATATCATCGGCAGAGATACCGAAAAGGTGCACCGCCTCAATAACCTCAAGACCCTTATTCATAAGGGTAGCAGAGTCAATAGTAATTTTAGCGCCCATATCCCAATTCGGATGCTTTAAGGCGTCCTTTGCCGTAACATTTTCAAGGTCACTTCTCGTTTTACTGAAAAACGGACCGCCCGAGCAGGTCAAAATAATCTTTTTAAGCGAGCCCTCAGGCGCACCCACAAGCGACTGAAAAATCGCAGAATGTTCGCTGTCAACAGGCAATATTTTAACTCCGCGCCTCTTTGCTTCGCGGTTTACTATAACGCCGCCCGTAACCAAGGTTTCCTTATTCGCAAGGGCTATATCGTTGCCTGCTTCTATGGCAGAAAGGGTCGGCAAAAGACCTGCAATACCAACAATAGAGTTTAAAACCATATCGCAGCTTTGCGATGCTGCCTCTAAAATTCCGTCCTTTCCCGATAAAACCTTAATATCGGTGTCCTTAAGGCGCAGCTTTAAATCTGCGGCGGCTGTCTCGTCCTGCAAAGCGCAGATTTCGGGTTTTAATTTCCTTGCCTGTTCTTCAAGTAATTTTGAATTTTTGCCGGCGGTCAGAGCTTTTACTTTAAAGCCCTCTTTTTCGCAGACTTCAAGGCTTTGTGTTCCTATTGAGCCTGTAGAGCCCAAAATAACAATATTCTTCATTATAATACCCCAATTCTAATGCAAAGATACAAAAGGGGAGCAATCATAAGTATGCTGTCAACCCTGTCCAATATTCCGCCGTGACCGGGGATTAGTGAACCATAATCCTTAAGATTTACTGACCTTTTAATTGAGGACGCAAAAAGGTCGCCTAACATTCCTAAAATGCAAAGCGGTATTGTAAGAATTAGTATTGCAATAAGCTTTTCGGGAAGAGAAAAGCTTAAAACTATAACTATACTGAAAATGATACTTGATGCAATTCCGCCGAGCGCTCCCTCAACCGTCTTTTTAGGACTGATTTCAGGGCAGAGCTTATGCTTGCCTAAGGTAACGCCCACAAAGTAAGCCCCCATATCGCAAACACTTGAGAAATTAAGAAGTAAAAGAAGATAGAAAAGTCCCGAAGTATGATTTAAAATGGCACCGAGACTTGAAAATGCATAGGATAAAAATAGCGGCATAGCAGAGAGTGTTACTATCTTCGCGAGGTCAAAATCCTTATGACATTTTAAAATTACACATACCGAGAAAATGAAGTATAAAACGGTAAGTATAGTTGGGAAAACAGACCAATTTGATGCTATAAAATATGCAAACTTTTTCTTTTCGTCATAAAGAGAAGTCATCAATGGTGAAGTAATGTAAAGATAAAGTGTGCCGTCACGAAGAATTACCGATAGTGCGGTATATGCACAGGCGGTGTAAACGGCGGCCTTTGATTTAATTCCTGCTGCATTATGGATAAGCTCATAACAGCCTACTGCCGCTACTATTGCTATAAAAGCGGTTATAAAGTAGGGGCTGACTAAAAATCCCAATACCAAAACACCGACAACAATAGCTGCCATAATTATTCCCGAAATAATTCTTGTTTTCATAGTTTAAATACCTCCAAAGCGCCTGTTACGGCGATTGAATTCCTCGATAGCCTCTTCTAGATGACGGGGCTTAAAGTCAGGCCACAGAACATCAGAAAACCAATACTCTGCATAAGCCGACTGCCATATAAGATAGTTAGAAAGTCTGTATTCGCCGCTCGGTCTTATGATAAAGTCAGGGTCGGGCTGACCTTTGGTATAAAGGCGTTCGCTTATTGTCTGCTCGGTGATTTCGTCGGGCGAGATACCCTCTGCTACGATTTCTTTTACGGCATTTATGATTTCATCTCTGCCGCCGTAGTTAAGGGCAATATTGAGGTGAAGTCCCGTAGCGTTAGCAGAGGCATCCTCGGCATCCTTTATAAGAATACGGATATCCTCGTCTAAAACAGAAATATTGCCAATAAACTTTACCTTTATGTTTTCGTCCTTGAAATTCTTAGCGTCTTTAAGATAGTCGCGAAGAATGTTCATTATGTTAGAAACCTCATCGGCAGGTCTTTTCCAATTCTCTGTAGAAAAGGCGTAAACCGTAAGGTATTTAAGACCTATTTTGTTGCAGTAGCGGGCAATATCCTTAAAGTTTTTAGAGCCCGCCGCGTGACCTGCTGTACGGGGTAGATTTCTCTTTTTTGCCCATCTGCCGTTGCCGTCCATAATAATGGCGATATGCTCGGGCAGAGGTCTTGAAAGTCTTTTCTTTTTAAATAGAGACATAAAGCACCGTCCAAATAGAATTTTGCTTGCAAAAGACGGGGCTTGCCGCGTAAAAGCGAAAGCCCCGTTTGATGAAAATTTAGATTTCCATAATTTCTTTTTCTTTGTCGGATGACATAGAATCTACTTCTTTGCAGAACTTGTCGGTAAGATTTTGGATTTTCTTCTCTCCGTTTGCTTCGTCGTCCTCAGTAATGGAGTTTGACTTTTTAAGACCCTTTAATTTTTCAAGGGCGTCTCTTCTAAGGTTTCGGATAGCAACCTTGCTTTCTTCAGCAGTTTTCTTTATTTCCTTAACGATATCGCGTCTTCTCTCCTCTGTAAGAGGGGGGAACATAAGGCGGATAACCCTACCGTCATTCTGAGGATTGATACCGATATCAGAGGTTAAAATTGCCTTTTCGATATCGCGAAGGGTAGAAGCATCCCAAGGCTGAATCATAAGTGTTCTAGCTTCGGGAACAGACACAGCCGCCATCTGCTGAATGGGGGTGGGAGCGCCGTAGTAGTCAACGGTGATACGGTCAAGCACAGCTACATTTGCTCTGCCTGCTCTTACTGCTTTATAATCACGCTCTAAAGCGGATATTGTTTTTTGCATTTTTTCTTCGGTGTTTTTAATTAATTCGTTCATAAGTTTGCCTCCGATATAGATTATTTAACAAGGGTGCCGTTATGGTCACCAACCATTGCTTTTGTGATATTTTCAGGTTTATTAAGGTTAAATACAAGAATTTCAATGCCGTTATCCATACAAAGAGAAGCGGCAGTGCTGTCCATAACATGAAGACCCTTTTGTAAAACCTCATAATGAGTAAGAGTGTCGAACTTTTTAGCGTCGGGATTGAGTTTCGGGTCGCTGTCATAAACACCGTCAACATTAGTAGCCTTAAAGATAACATCCGCACCGATTTCTGCTGCACGAAGAGCCGCCGCTGTATCGGTAGAGAAAAAGGGGTTACCTGTTCCGCAGCCGAAAATTACAACCCTGCCCTTTTCTAAATGGCGGGTAGCCTTGCTTCTGATATAAGGCTCTGCAATCTGACGCATCTCTATTGCGGTTTGTACCCTTGCGGTAACGCCGATTTGCTCAAGCGCATCGGCTAAAGCTAACGAGTTTATTGTGGTTGCAAGCATTCCCATATGGTCAGCACGGGTGCGGTCCATTTTACCGCTAGAGCGTCCTCTCCAGAAATTGCCGCCGCCTACAACGATGGCAACCTGAACGCCCATCTCAACGCAGTTTTTAACCTCCTCGCAGACCTCAAGCACCTTATCGAAATCAATACCTGAGCCCTTTTCACCTGCTAAAACCTCGCCGCTGAGTTTCAAAAGTACACGCTTATAAATAGGTTTCATAACAAAACACTCCTACCAAATATTGAAGATAAAATATTATTGAAGATAAAATATTATTTATATACTTTAACTATTTTACAATATAACATACATAAAGTCAATTATAAATAACCGCTGAGAAGACAAATTTTAATTATTTTAAACTCGCTTTAAAGTCTGACTTTTGCTAGAGCACAGTAAAAAAATTAAAAAAGATTGATTTTTTGCTTGACAAAGCGCTTAAAAAAGGGTAAAATAGCCTCAATAAAAGCAATGATGGGGTAAAAGTTCTATTAGTCGCTTTAAGAGAGCTGCCGGTTGGTGCAAGGCAGTACGGCAATAGCAATATAGCTCTCCCCTGAGCTGTTGGCTGAAAAGTGCATACTTAGTAGGTTTAACCGGGCTCTCCCGTTATAGAGAAGGATGTTGGTTGACATCTGCCGAGAGGATGAGAAGTCATCAAAAAGAGTGGTACCGCGGAGAATAGGAAATCTTCGTCTCTTTTGCACATTAACATTGGGTGTTTGTGCATAAGAGCTTTTTTTATATTATGATAAAAATCTCTTTGCGAAATACCGAGGAGGAAAATTTTTAAATGAACGGCTACCAAAAGTACGAAAAACAGTTTTTCCCTGTGGCAGACGCCGCTGCCGATTGGAGACAAAAAACCTATATTGAAAAGGCACCGATTTGGTGCAGTGTCGATTTGCGAGACGGAAATCAGGCGCTTATAACTCCTATGAACCTTGGAGAAAAGCTCGAATTTTTCAAATTACTTGTAAAAATCGGTTTTAAGGAGATTGAGATAGGCTTTCCTGCCGCTAGTGAAACAGAGTATGAGTTCTGCCGAACACTAATAGAAAACAATCTTATTCCCGACGATGTTACAATTCAGGTTTTAACACAGTCGAGAGAGCATATAATCGCTAAAACCTTTGAGGCTCTGCGCGGTGCAAAGCACGCCGTTGTGCATCTTTATAACTCTACCTCTGTGGCTCAGCGTGAACAGGTTTTCCGCAAGTCAAAGCAGGAGATTATAGAAATTGCAAAATTCGGCGCAAAGCTTTGTAAGGAGTACAGAGCCAAAACAGAGGGTCATTTTACCTTTGAATATTCCCCCGAAAGCTTTACGGGAACAGAGCCCGAATATGCAGTAGAAATCTGTAACGAGGTTATTGATATTTGGGAACCCTCGGCTGACGATAAGGTTATAATTAATCTTCCCGTTACCGTTTCTCATTCAATGCCGCATATCTACGCAAATCAGGTAGAATATATGTGCAAAAACCTCAAAAACCGCGAAAACCTTATTATTTCACTTCATCCCCATAACGACCGCGGATGCGCCGTGGCAGACAGTGAAATGGGTCTTCTTGCAGGGGCAGACAGAATTGAGGGTACGCTTTTCGGCAACGGCGAGCGCACAGGTAATGTTGATATCATAACACTCGGTCTTAATATGTATTCTCAGGGTGTTGACCCCGAGCTTGATTTTTCTAATATGCCCGAAATTTGCGAGGTTTACGAAAAGGTAACCCGTATGCATGTTTATGAGCGTCAGCCATATAGCGGCGCCCTTGTGTTTGCGGCGTTCAGCGGCTCGCATCAGGATGCTATCGCAAAGGGTATGCATTATAGAGAAGAAAAGAATACAAATATATGGAATGTTCCGTATTTACCTATCGACCCTACCGATTTAGGCAGAGTTTATGAGGCTGATGTTATAAGAATAAATTCTCAGTCGGGAAAGGGCGGTATAGGCTACCTTTTGGAAACTGCTTATTCCCTTGTTTTGCCGCCTAAAATGCGTGAAGTGTTCGGCTATCATGTAAAGAGCATTTCCGACCACGCTCATAAAGAGCTTATGCCCGAAGAAGTATACAATATATTTATGGATAACTATGTAAATATAGAGGAACCTTTAAAGATAAGCGAAGCTCATTATGCTCAGGGTGACGGAATTTCCGCTACCGTTTCTATGGAGTTCAGCGGGGAAACTAAAATCGTAACTGCCAAGGGTAACG
The DNA here is from genome assembly GCA_029227055.1 of Oscillospiraceae bacterium. Classification (GTDB taxonomy): domain Bacteria; phylum Bacillota; class Clostridia; order Oscillospirales; family Acutalibacteraceae; genus UBA737. The sequence goes on from JAQXZE010000004.1 coordinate 38,748, forward strand.
GCCGTCTTGATGCGGTTTCAAATGCGGTTAAAGAAGTGCTTGGAAATATATATACGCTTGAAAGCTATACCGAACACGCTCTTGAGGACGGCTCCCATTCGGCAGCTGCTTCCTATGTAAGCGTTAAGGATTTAAACGGCAAGGTGTATTTTGGTGCAGGTATTGACAGCGATATCGTCGTATCATCAGTAAAGGCATTTTTGAGTGCCGTAAACCGTATGCTTAAAGACAACTAGTAGATATTAAAAGAGGAATGAAAATATGAAGATGACAGGAGCGCAAATCATAATTGAGGCCCTTATTGAACAAGGCGTTGAAACCGTTTTCGGTTATCCCGGCGGTCAGGTACTCAATATTTATGATGAGCTTTATAAGAACAGCCATCGTATAAATCACGTTTTGGCAGCACACGAGCAGGGCGCTGCTCACGCGGCAGACGGATATTTCAGAGCTACCGGTAAAACGGGTGTTGTAATAGCAACCTCGGGTCCCGGAGCTACAAATCTTGTAACGGGTATCGCTACCGCTATGCTTGACTCTGTACCGATGGTTGCAATTACAGGCAACGTGCCTTGTGACCTTATCGGCAGAGACAGCTTTCAGGAGATAGATATAACAGGTATTACCCTTCCTATTACAAAGCATAACTACTTTGTAAATAATGTAGAGGATTTAGCCTTTGCTATAAGAGAGGCTTTTCAGATTGCCCGTTCAGGCAGACCCGGTCCTGTACTTATAGATGTACCGAAGGACATTCAGATTGCTTTAACCGAGTTTGAAAACGAGCCGATATTCAAAAAGTTTGAAAATTCTATAGCGCCCGATGAAAAAATAGAGGCAGCCCTTGAGCTTATAAACGCCGCTAAAAAGCCTTACATATACATAGGCGGCGGAGCTATGGGTGCAGGCGTTGAAGAGGGCGTTCAGGAATTAGCCGAGAAAATCGACGGTGTAATCGGCTGCTCGCTTATGGGTCTTTCTGCAGTACCTACCGATAATCCGAGATTTTTAGGTATGCAGGGAATGCACGGTCATTATGCATCCTCTATGGCGCAGAACAATGCCGATTTAATACTTGCAGTAGGTGTTCGTTTTAGTGACAGAGCAACAGGTAACAAAAAGAAATACGCTAAGAATGCAAAAATAATTCAGCTTGATATTGACTTTGCAGAGATTAACAAAAACATAAATGTTGATTTGGGTATCTACGGAGATATTCACGATGCTTTTGGTAAGATAGCGAAGGGTGTTAAGGAAAAGAAAAACCCTGAGTGGATGGAATTTGTAAAGGGACTTATAGAAAAGGAAGAAAGCTCTTACATAAAAACCGATAAGCTTACTCCCAAAACCGCTATTGATATAATTAATGATACAACTACCCCCGAAACAGTAATTGCTACCGATGTCGGTCAGCATCAGATGTGGGCGGCGCAGTATGTAAACTTTAAAAAGTCGAGAAAGTTTGTATCAAGCGGCGGTCTTGGCACAATGGGATTTGGTTTAGGTGCTGCGATAGGTGCTGCAATAGGCAGTAATTGCCCTACCGTTTTGATTACGGGTGACGGCAGCTTCGGTATGAACCTAAACGAGCTTGCAACCGCCGTTTCAACAAATGCAAATGTTAAGATAGTAATCTTTAATAACGGCGTGCTCGGTATGGTTCGTCAGTGGCAGACCCTTTTCTATAATAAGCACTATTCGAGCACAACCCTTGCTCGCAAAACCGACTTTGTAAAGCTTGCAGAGGCATTCGGTGCAGACGGCTACAGAGTTTCTACCCCTGAAGAGTTCAGTAAGGTTTTCAAAACCGCCTTCGAAAAGGACGGTCCTGTACTTATTGACTGCGCTATAGACAAGGATGAGTTTGTTCTTCCTATGCTTCCGCCCGGCGGCAGTATTGACGATATAATTGTCGAAAAGGAGGTAGACTCTGATGAATAAGTTTGTAATTGCAGTTTATGTAGAAAACAAATTCGGTGTACTAACCCGTGTTACAAGTATGTTTACAAGGCGCGGCTTTAACATTTCGGCTTTAACGGTTGGAGAAACAGAGTCGCCCGAGTATTCGCGTATCACCATCTCTATGGAGGGTGACGGATATGCAAGAAATCAGATGATAAATCAGTTAAGAAAGCTTTACAATGTTAAAAAGGTTGAGCTTTTAGAGCCTGAAAAATCAATAAATCGTGAGCTTATGCTCATTAAGGTTAAGAATAAGACCGAAACCCGTCAGGATATATTATCGGCGGCAAGCATATTCCGTGCTAATATAATTGATTACTCAGCCGAAGCTCTTTGTATAGAGGCTACGGGCGAGCCCTCAAAGATAGATGCTTTCATTGAGCTTATGAAGCCCTTTGAAATCATAGAAATGTGTAGAACAGGTATTGTAGCCCTCGAACGAGGCAGCGGCAGTATACTGAATAAATAATTTCAAAATTTAAAAGTTAAAAGGAGATATTTATTATGGCAAGAATTTTTTATCAACAGGATTGTGATTTAGGAAGACTCAGCGGCAAAACCGTTGCTATTATCGGATACGGTTCACAGGGTCACGCACACGCATTAAACCTTAAGGATTCAGGCGTTGATGTAATTGTAGGTCTTTATGTAGGCTCTAAAAGCTGGGAAAAGGCAGAAAAGGCAGGTCTTAAGGTTATGACCGCTGCTGATGCTGCAAAGAATGCCGACATCATTATGATTTTAATCTACGACGAAAAGCAGGCTGCTCTTTACAAAGAAAGCATTGAACCCAACCTTACCGAAGGTAAAACTCTCGCTTTCGCTCACGGCTTTAACATTCACTTTGGTTGCATTAAGCCTCCTAAGAATGTAAATGTTATAATGGTAGCTCCTAAGGGCCCCGGCCACACAGTTAGAAGCGAATATCAGGTTGGTAAGGGTGTTCCTTGCCTTATCGCAGTTGAGCAGGACGCTACAGGCGATGCTCTTGAAATCGGTCTTGCATACGCACTCGGTATCGGCGGCGCTAGAGCAGGCGTTCTTGAAACAAACTTCAGAACCGAAACTGAAACCGATCTCTTCGGTGAGCAGGCAGTTCTTTGCGGCGGTGTTTGCGCTCTTATGCAGGCAGGCTTTGAGACCTTAGTAGAAGCAGGCTATGACCCCCGTAACGCTTACTTTGAGTGTATCCACGAAATGAAGCTTATCGTAGACCTTATCTATCAGAGCGGCTTTGAGGGTATGCGTTATTCTATTTCTAATACCGCTGAATACGGTGACTATATCACTGGTCCTAAGATTATAACAGAGGATACAAAGAAGGCTATGAAGAAGGTTCTTTCCGATATTCAGGACGGAACATTTGCTAAGGACTTCCTTTTGGATATGTCTAGTGCCGGCAGTCAGGTACACTTCAATGCTATGAGAAAGATAGCAGCAGAGCATCCTTCCGAGGTTGTAGGTAAGGATATCCGCAAGCTTTACAGCTGGAGCGACGAAGACAAACTAATCAACAACTAAACGAGTTTAGTTGTTGATTAAGGTAAAAGGTAAGAGGTAATAGTGAAGAGGTAAGGTGTGCCTTCGGCACGAAATTATTCGTTTTTCATTATTAATTCTTAATTACTCATTATTCTGTAATTTTAAGGGCGGGTGATTTCATCCGCCCCGAAACACATTTTTTTGGAGGCAATTATGATTAAAGATACCATAGTAGACGGCTTCGGCAATGCGCCCCACCGTTCTTTATATCACGCTTTAGGACTGACAAAAGAGGAGCTATCACGACCCCTTATTGCAGTAGTAAGCTCTTACAATGAAATTGTACCGGGACATATGAATTTAGATAAAATTACCGAGGCTGTAAAGCTCGGTGTTGCTATGGCAGGCGGTACACCTATCGTTTTCCCGGCTATTGCTGTTTGTGACGGTATTGCTATGGGACATACGGGTATGAAATATTCCCTTGTTACCCGTGATTTGATTGCCGATTCTACCGAATCTATGGTCTTGGCTCACGGATTTGACGGTATGGTAATGATACCAAACTGCGATAAAAATGTTCCGGGACTTTTAATGGCTTCTGCCCGTCTTAATATACCAACAATCTTTGTAAGCGGCGGTCCAATGCTCGCAGGCAGAGTAGAGGGCAAGAAGACAAGTCTTTCAAGTATGTTCGAGGCAGTAGGCGCTTACAGTGCAGGTAAAATTGACGACGATAAGCTTCGTGAATTTGAAGAAAAAACCTGTCCTACCTGTGGCTCTTGCTCGGGTATGTATACCGCAAATTCAATGAACTGCTTAACCGAGGTGCTCGGTATGGGACTTGGCGGAAACGGAACAATCCCCGCAGTTTACAGTGCGAGAATTGAACTTGCAAAGCACGCAGGTATGCAGATTATGGAGCTTGTAAGAAAAAACATTCGTCCTCTTGATATTATGACAAAGGACGCTTTCCACAACGCTCTTACCGCCGATATGGCGCTAGGCTGTTCAACAAACAGTATGCTTCACTTGCCTGCAATCGCTAACGAATGCGGTGTAGAATTCAATCTTGATATGGCAAACGAAATCAGCGAAAACACACCCAACCTTTGCCACTTAGCTCCTGCAGGCAGAACTTATATGGAGGATTTAAACGAGGCGGGCGGTGTTTATGCGGTGCTTAAAGAGCTTGATAAGTTAGGTCTTATCAAAACCAATGCCTTAACTTGTACAGGTAAAACAGTAGGCGAAAACATTAAAAATGCTGTAAATCTTGATAGCGATACCATAAGAACAATTGATAACCCCTATTCAAAAACAGGCGGTATTGCCGTACTCAGAGGTAATTTAGCGCCCGACGGCTGCGTTGTAAAGCGTGCCGCAGTAGCAGAAGAAATGCTTGTGCATAAGGGCCCTGCCCGTGTATTTAACTCTGAAGAAGAGTGCATAAAGGAAATTTATGCAGGTAATATAAGCTCGGGTGATGTTATAGTAATCCGCTACGAAGGTCCTGCAGGCGGCCCCGGTATGAGAGAAATGCTTTCTCCCACCTCAGCTATTGCAGGAATAGGTCTTGATAAAGAGGTAGCTCTTATAACCGACGGTAGATTTTCAGGCGCTACAAGAGGTGCCTCAATAGGTCACGTATCTCCCGAGGCTGCAAAGGGCGGTCTTATAGCCTATGTTCAGGACGGAGATATGATTTCTATCAATATCCCCGAATATAAAATTGAGCTTTTGGTAAGTGATACCGAAATCGAAAATAGAAAGAATGAGATGCCCATACTCAAAAAGGATAATCTTTCGGGCTATTTAAAGAGATATTCACAGATGGTATCCTCAGCAGATAAGGGTGCTATCATCAATATAAAGTAAATTAGATTTTAGAGGAGTTGTATGTCCGTGTCAATGACAATGACCCAAAAAATACTTGCCGCTCACGCAGGGTTAGACCATGTTGAAGCAGGAGAGCTTATTCTTGTATCCCTCGACCGCGTACTCGGCAACGATATAACCTCTCCCGTAGCAATAAGAGAATTTGATAAGCTCGGCTTCGATGAGGTTTATGATAAAAACAAGGTTACAATGGTTATGGACCATTTTGCGCCTAACAAGGATATTAAGGCGGCTATTCAGTGTAAAATGTGCAGAGATTTCTGCAAGGAAAAGGAAGTTGTTAATTTTTACGATGTAGGTAAAATGGGTGTTGAACACGCACTACTACCCGAAAAGGGACTTGTTATTGCGGGCGATACCGTAATCGGTGCCGACTCTCATACCTGTACATACGGCGCTTTGGGTGCTTTCTCAACAGGCGTTGGCTCTACCGATATGGCTTGCGGTATGGCTATCGGCAAGGCTTGGTTTAAGGTGCCATCGGCTATTAAGTTTAACCTAAAGGGCAAGCTTTCTCCCTATGTTTCGGGTAAGGATGTAATTTTACATATTATCGGTATGATTGGTGTTGACGGCGCTCTTTATCGCTCTATGGAATTTTGCGGCGAGGGTGTAGCTTCCCTTTCTGTTACAGACAGACTTACCATTTGCAACATGGCGATTGAAGCAGGCGCTAAAAACGGTATATTCCCCGTTGACGAGCAGACACTCAGCTATATTGCCGAGCGTTCTGACCGAAAGCCCGTAATTTACGAGGCAGACGAGGATGCCGTTTACGATGCGGTTTATGAGATTGATTTATCTGAAATTCGTCCTACAGTGGCTTTTCCGCATCTTCCCGAAAACACCAAAACTGTTGACGAAATAGACGAGGTTAAAATCGACCAGGTAGTAATCGGCTCTTGCACTAACGGTTACTACGAAAATATAAAAGAGGCGGCTGACATTATAAGAGGCAAAAAGGTAGCCGACGGGGTCAGAGCTATTATAATTCCTGCAACTCAGGAGATTTATATGAGAGCTATGAAGGAAGGCTTACTTGCTGACTTTATTGAGGCAGGCTGTGCCGTTTCAACTCCAACCTGCGGTCCGTGTCTTGGCGGTCATATGGGTATTTTGGCACCCGGTGAGCGTGCAGTAGCTACTACAAACCGCAACTTTGTAGGCAGAATGGGTGACCCCACATCCGAAGTTTATCTTGCTTCCCCTGCAGTAGCAGCGGCAAGTGCAATAATGGGGAGAATAGCTAGTCCTGAGGAGGTAATGTAATCATGTTGTTTGACGGTAAAGTAATTAAATATGCTGATAATGTCGACACTGATGTTATCATTCCTGCCCGTTATCTTAATACCATTGATAAAAAGGAACTAGCAAGTCACTGTATGGAAGACCTTGACTTAACCTTTAAGGACAGAGTAAAGGAATGTAAAATAATTGTTGCAGGCAACAACTTTGGCTGCGGCTCTTCCCGTGAACACGCGCCCTTAGCTATAAAGGAAAGCGGTATAGAGCTTGTAATTGCCAAGAGCTTTGCAAGAATTTTCTATCGCAATGCTATAAATATCGGTCTTGCGATTTTTGAGTGTCCTGAGGCTTGTGACGCTATTAAAGACGGCGACATAGTAAAGGCAGACGCTGATACAGGTATAATTTTGAATGAAACCACAGGCGAGGAATTTAAAACAAAGCCGTTCCCCGAATTTATTGCAAAAATTATCGCAGACGGGGGACTTATCGAGTCTATAAGAAAGGGCAGTGTAAAATAATGGAAATGAATATTGCGTTACTAAAGGGTGACGGTATAGGCCCTGAAATAGTAGACAGTGCCGTTTGTGTTTTAGAAAAAATAGGGGAGAAGTTCGGTCATAAATTTAATTTTACACCGTATCTTATAGGCGGCTGTGCAATTGACGCTGTGGGCGAGCCGCTACCTAAAGAGACTGTTGAGGGTTGCCTTGCCGCTGATAGCGTATTGCTCGGCGCAGTAGGCGGACCCAAGTGGGATACCCTTCCCGGAAATATGCGTCCCGAAAAGGCACTGCTCGGTATAAGAGCTGCTATGGAGCTTTATACAAATCTTCGCCCTGCAAAGCTTTATCCCGCTTTAAAGGACGACTGTCCGCTTCGTGCTGATATAGCAAAGGACGGATTTGATATTTTAATCGTCCGCGAGCTTACAGGCGGTATCTACTTTGGAGACAGAGGCTACCGCGAGGGTAAGTACGGTGAGGAAGCTTATGATACAGAGTGCTACAGCCGTTTTGAAATTGAGCGTATAGCAAGAGCTGCCTTTGAAGCGGCAAAGCTTCGTCGATGCAATGTAATCAGTATTGATAAGGCTAATGTGCTTGAGTCTTCAAGACTATGGCGCAAAACAGTACACGAAATCGCAGAGGAATATCCTGAGGTTACCTGTACTGATATGCTTGTTGATAATGCAGCAATGCAGCTTGTTAAAAATCCCTCTCAGTTTGATGTTATTGTAACCTCAAATATGTTTGGTGATATTTTGTCCGATGAGGCATCCCAGATTACAGGCTCTATAGGAATGTTGGCGTCCTCCTCGCTAGGTGACACAAAGAGAGGTCTTTATGAGCCGATTCACGGCTCTGCCCCCGATATTGCAGGTCAGAACAAGGCAAACCCGATTGCTACAATTCTTTCTGCTGCTATGATGCTTCGCTACGCCTTTTCTCTTGAAGCAGAGGCTAAGTGCATTGAGGACGCAGTAGATGCAGTTTTAGAGGCAGGAATCCGTACTGCCGATATAGCAAAAGATGGTAAGTCTATAGGCACTAAGGAAATGACCGCAGAAATTTTAAAGAGAATATAGTAGGGTCGATTCACGAATCGACCGCAATCTGTGTATATACGGGCAATTCGTGAATTGCCCCTACATAAATGAATATTTATCATAATCAAACTACAATTTGAAGGTAAAGATATGAATTTAAACGAATTAAATATCGCTCTTTCTTCGATAAGTCTTTATAAAGGGGTTTTGGGAGAAAAGGTGTTTGAAAATCTGCTTTCACTTTTAAGATTGCCGGAAAACACTGCCGAATTTTTAAAGGTAAAATGCTATTCGGATTTTGTATCGGCACTTTATGAAGAGGGCTGTGATTTTGGCGAGTACATAGAAAAGGCGCTTCGATGTGACGATAATGTTTATGTAAGAAGCTATGCCGCGGGGGACGATATACCAAGGCTTATGCAAGACTGCTTTATGCGTGAGCTTGGAATTTTCACCCACCTTACAGAAATTTCGGCAGAAGCCTTGATTTCGGAATTAAGGTTAAACCCCGATTGCCCGAAATTTTATAACACCAAAAAGGATTTTTGTAATATTATCCCCGAAAGTCTTAAAAATTCACATAAATTCGGTTACGGAATTTATGCTAAATACGGTATGTTCTCGCTCGATAACGAGGGTAAAATTATCCCCGTTTTATCGCCTGATAGTATTAGTCTTTCTTCCCTTATAGGCTACGATAACGAGAGGCGTCAGGTGTTAGAGAATACAAGGGGTCTCTTAAACGGCAAGCCCTCTGCAAATGTGCTTCTTTGCGGAGACGCGGGTACAGGCAAGTCCTCTACCGTAAAGGCGGTTGCAAACGAGCTTCGAGGCGACGGTATAAGACTAATTGAGGTTAGAAAAGACCAACTAAGGCATTTGCCCTCCGTAATGGGAGAGATTGCGCATAATCCTCTTAAATTCATTATATTTATAGACGATTTATCCTTTTCGCCCGATGATGATGCATTTAGTTCGCTAAAGGCTATTTTAGAGGGCTCTGCGGCGGCAAAAACCTCTAATGCAGTAATCTATGCAACAAGTAACAGACGCCACATTATAAAGGAAACCTTTTCTGCCCGTGAGGGTGACGAGATTCACCGCAAGGATACTATTGAAGAATCGCTGTCGCTTTCTGCCCGCTTTGGTCTTACAATACTTTTTGCAAAGCCCAACAAGCAGCTTTATCTCGATATTATTCACGCGCTAGCCGAGGATAACGGTATTGAGGTAAACGCTGAGCTTGATATTAAGGCAGAGGCGTTTGCGCTCGCAAAGGGTGGTAGGTCTGCCAGAACGGCAGGTCAGTTTATAAATAATGTTTTGACAATTTCACAAAACTAATTTTATGTTTAAAAAGAAGGAATTTTTTATGTTAACACTCGATAAGGTTTATAATGCAGGTTATGTACTAAAAAATGTAATTCGCAAAACCGATGTTATTATGGCACCGAATATCAACCCCGAATCTGAGGTTTATCTTAAAACCGAAAACCTACAAATTACGGGCTCCTTCAAGGTTAGAGGCGCGTACTATAAAATGTCGCAGCTAACTGAAGAGGAAAAAGCTCACGGTGTTATTGCCTGCTCTGCGGGAAATCACGCTCAGGGCGTAGCCCTAGCGGCTACTAAAAACGGCATTAAATCGGTAATTTGTCTGCCTGACGGCGCCCCCATTTCAAAGGTTGAGGCAACCAAGAAATTCGGCGCCGAGGTTTGTCTTGTTGAGGGCGTTTATGATGACGCTTACAAAAGAGCTCTTGAGCTCAGAGACGAAAAGGGATACACCTTTATACACCCCTTTAATGACGAAAATGTAATTGCAGGTCAGGGCACAATAGCCTTAGAGCTTATAGACCAAATTCCCGACCTTGATGCAGTTGTAGTGCCGATAGGCGGAGGCGGACTTATTTCGGGTGTGGCATTTACCATTAAAAGCTTAAATCCGAAAATTAAGGTTTACGGTGTTCAGGCACAGGGCGCACCGAGTATGGCAAACTCTGTAAAGGACGGCGAAATTGAGCGACTTGATAGCGTTTCCACCATCGCTGACGGTATTGCCGTTAAGGAACCCGGTGACCTTACCTTTGAGCTTTGCAGCAAGTATGTTGACGAAATCGTAACTGTTAGCGACGATGAAATCTCTGCCGCAATCTTAGCCCTTATCGAACAGCAAAAGCTTATAGCAGAGGGTGCGGGTGCAGTAGCGGTTGCCGCTGTTATGTTCAATAAAATTCCTGTTAAAAATAAAAAGGTTGCCTGTCTTATCTCGGGCGGTAATATTGATGTTACTATACTTTCCCGTGTTATAAAGCGCGGACTTATGATGTCGGGCAGAAGCTGTCAGTTAATGCTCGAGCTTGTGGATAAGCCCGGTCAGCTTATGAATGTATCGAGAATTATTGCCGAAAAGGGAGGAAATGTTACCTCTGTTCTTCACGAGCGTTCAAGCGAGGGCTCTGATGTTAACGGTTGTTATCTGCGTATCAATATGGAAACGAGAAACTACGCTCATATTGAGGAAATTAAAAAAGCCCTTACGGACTTTGGATTTAAAATTATATAAAGAGGTTTTACGCTATGAAAATTATATCTACTGATAAAGCTCCTGCCGCAATAGGCCCCTATTCGCAGGCGGTAATTTCGGGCAATATGCTCTACACTTCGGGACAAATCGCTATAAACCCCGAAACAGCAACGGTTGTTGAGGGCGGAATTGAGGCTCAGACCGAGCAGATTATGAAAAATTTAGGCGAGGTTTTAAAGGCTGCGGGGGTTGACTTTACCGCCGCTGTTAAAACTACTTGTTTCTTAGCCGATATAAATGATTTTGCCGCATTTAACGAGATTTACGGCAAGTATTTTACAGGCAAACCCGCAAGAAGCTGCGTTGCAGTAAAGGACCTACCCAAAGGTGTTCTTGCAGAGGTTGAGGTTATAGCTGAGCTATAAAATTTATAAAAAAACAAAAAAGAGCAATCGCAAACTGCGATTGCTCTTTTTGACTTTTAACCTATAATTTCGATTACTTCAATAACCACATCGTTAACGGGTTTGTCCCCACCGTCTACTTCTGTTTCGGCGATTTTATCAACAACCTCCATACCCTCGAAAACCTGACCGAATACTGTGTGGCGGAAATCGAGCCAAGGTGTGCCGCCGAGCTCCTTGTAAGCTTCGGTAATTTCTGTCGGGAAGCCTTGCTCTGCGGTAAGTCCTTCTAGCTGTTCAATCATTCCGTCGGGCACCTTTTTCGCCTGAACGATAAAGAACTGACTGCCGTTTGTACAGGGTCCCGCATTCGCCATTGAAAGCGCACCTCTAAGGTTATGAAGGTCAGGGGTGAATTCATCTTCAAAAGAGTGTCCCCAAATAGAATTGCCACCCATACCTGTAGCGGTAGGGTCGCCCCCCTGAATCATAAAGTCTTTAATTACACGGTGGAAAACAATGCCGTTATAATAACCATTTTTAGCGTGGGTAGTAAAGTTTTCAACCGCTTTGGGAGTTTTCTCGGGGAAAAGCTTTATTTTAATATCGCCCATATTAGTGTGCATAATTGCAACGGTATCTTCATTTGTGGGCTTAGTTAACTGAATACAAGACATAAATTTATACCTCCTAAAAGTCATGCCTTTAATTTTAACAGAAACAAAACAATATTACAAGCAAAAGAATTTATTTGCCTTGATTAAAGAAATTATAAACCGACTCTGCCGCCGTCTTGGTCATACCCTCGGCGCAAGAAAGCTCATCTATCGTAGCCGATTTAATTTTTGAAATGGTTTTAAAATGCTTTAAAAGGGCGGCTGCTCTTGCTTTCCCGATACCCTCAATCTCTAAAAGCTCGCTTAAAAGCATTTTTTTTGTTCTACTCGCCTTATGGTAGCCGATAGCAAAGCGGTGTACCTCATCCTGAATGGCAGTTACAAGGGTAAAGGCAGACCTTGTTGATTTTATCGAAATATCCTCACCGCCCGCCGTTATAGCTCGGGTTTTGTGCTTTGAATCCTTTACCATACCAAAAAGGGCAATATCTAAATTATGTTTTAAAAGTATCGGGCGTACCGCCGATAGCTGACCCTTGCCGCCGTCAAGCAAAATAAGGTCGGGGAGTCTCGAAAAGCCCTCGTCCTCACCCTTTTTATATTCATTAAAGCGCCTGTCAAGAACCTCTGCCATAGAACGATAATCGTCCTGACCCGAAAAGCTCTTGATTTTGAACTTTTTGTACATGGCTTTTGCAGGTCTGCCGTCCTTGAAAACTACCATACCAGCTACATTTTCGCTGCCTGCGGTATTCGAAATATCGTAGGCTTCGATATATCTCGGAACCTGTTTTAAGCCGAGCAGGTGGGCAAGCTCGTCTAAAGCAGACATTTCTCTGCCGCTTCGCTCGGTTTTTTCGGAGAGGTTTTCTGCCGCATTACTGCGGCACATTTTTACAATTTCAAGTCCTTCACGAAGCTTTGGTATTATAATGGCAACTTTTTTGCCCGATTTTCCACTAAGCCACTGTTCTAAAAGTAAATTGTTTTCAGTATCGGTATCAAGTAATATTCGAGGGGGAATATCCTCGCGCTCAAGATAATACTGCTGTAAAAATTCAGAGTAGAGCCTTGCCTTATCGGTAATTCCTTCAACAAAATAATGCCGTTTATCCGAAAGGCGCCGATTTCTGAAGCTTAAAACACTTACACACGCCTTTTCCCCTAAAAAAACGCTGGCAAAAACATCTTGGGCAGGGTAGGATATCTGCACAACCTTTTGCTTTTGGCGCATTTTGTTAATGGCGGATATACGGTCCCTGATACGCGCCGCCTGTTCAAAATCAAGCTTTTCGGAGGCTTGCTCCATCTGCTCTGTTAAATAGGCGGTTAACTGCTCACTGTCACCCTTTTTGATAAATTTTATTGCTTCGTCAAGAGTATTGTTATAATCTGAAAGAGAGGTTTTGCATCTGCAGGGCGCGTCACAAATTCCTATGTGGTAATTAAGACAGGGCTTTGAGGGTTTGTCAAAGCTTCGGTTACAGTCGGGAAGCTTGAAAATTTTTCTGACTTCGTCTACCGTCTCTTTTACTATATACCACGAATTAAAGGGGCCTATATACTGTCCGCTTTTCTCCTTTAGTTTGGTTGGCAGTATCTTGCGCCATTTATCGTCGGTAATTTTAATATAATGGTAGCCCTTGTCGTCCTTTAAAAGTATGTTGTATTTGGGTTTATGTTGTTTAATGAGGGAGTTTTCAAGGATTAGCGCCTCAAATTCGCTGTCGCAGAGGATATATTCAAAGTCTGATACCCTTTGTACCATTTGGCGCACCTTTTCGGTATGCTGATTTCCGCTGCCGAAATACTGAGTTACTCGGTTTTTAAGCGCTTTTGCCTTTCCAATGTATATAATATTACTGTTTTTATCCTTCATAATATATACGCCGGGTGTTAGCGGCAGCTTGTTTGCCTTCTGCTTTAAGGCTTTAATTTTCTCGTTGGTTTCTTGGCTATACAAGGCTTTTATATCACTCCCTCGTGCTTGACTTATCTATCTAAAAGTAATATAATTATTATATATTGGTAGTTGGGGTAAATGCGATGAAAAGGCTTTTATTAGCGGTTCTATTGGTATCTTTAATAGTGGTTTTGTCAGGCTGCAAAAAGGCAGAAAAGCAGGACGATATGTCCTCGCCGTTTAAGGTTACATTGCCTAGCGATAACAGTGTAAACGGGTATAGAATTGAGCCCGATAAAAATGTCACACAAAGCAGCGAGTCTGATACTAACCCTGACACAGAAACTACCTACTACGCCAATGTTAAAACCAAGAAAATTCATTTAAAAGAGTGCACTTATGCAAAGAATACAGATAAAGATAACATTTACATTACCGATAATAGAGCAGAGCTTATAAATATGGGATATTCTCCCTGTAAGCGCTGCAACCCTTAAAACCATTATACTATTTTTACAAGGTTTCGGCAAGGGTAATTTAAAGTCTTAAAAATATGTAACGAACAAGAAAAAATCGTTACCAAATAAAATTCGGGCTATCCTTTATTCCGTATATCAGCATTACCGCCGTTGCGGCAAGGAGACTGTAGCAATTATACGGACTTTTCTTTAACACCTTTATCTCGCAAGGCTCTACCATGTTTCCGTTTATATCGGTGATGCTTCTTTGAAGGCAGAGCAGTACTGAGTCTCTTTCGTTGCTTGATACAGTAAGGGTGTTTTTCCTGCCCATTCCGCAGGTGATAATAGGCAGATTGTTGCTTTTTAAAAGCTTTAGGCCTGTAAGATTGTTTTCCGAGCAGATACCTATAATATTAGACGGCAGCTGTTGATTTTTAAAATTCCAAAGGCGCTCTCCTAAAACAACAGTGCCCTTGTTCATTGTGATTTTTGATGTTTTGTGGCGACTTACAACGCAAAGCGGACTTATCCCTTCGGTGACCTCGCTGTCACTTATAATTGTGGCTTTGCACCCATGAAGAATTTTAGCAAAAGAATCCTCAAAATCAGTTTTTTTATCCGATAATACGATAATCATTTTATCACTCCGCAGTTAGTATTTGCGACAACAAAAAAATTATTAAAGAAGGAAGTTAAATGAAAACCGAACTTTTTGAAATTACGGGTATGTCTTGTGCGGCTTGCTCGGCGTCTGTCGAGAGGGTTTGCCGTCGGCTTGATGGGGTAATTGACTGCAGTGTAAATTTAATTTTAGGCAGACTTACCGTAACCTATGACGAAGAAAAGCTTTCAAGTGACGACTTTTTAAGGGTTGTAGAAAAGGCAGGATTCGGTATAAAGCCTTTTGCCGAAAAAAGCGAGGGTAAAGCGAGCTTTAAAAAGCCTATTGAAGAAAAGAAGCCGAAGGCCCCTTATGACCTTATAATTGCAGGAATCGCGGCGGCATTTTTGCTTTATATTTCTATGGGACAAATGCTATTTGAAAACATTTATATGCCAAAGATTTTTGATATAAATGAAAACCCTTATAACTTTGCAATTATTCAGCTTTTGCTGACACTGCCTGCTTTATTTGTAGGTCGAAAGTTCTTTAAGGTGGGAATACCGTCCTTGTTTAGAGGAAATCCTAATATGGATTCCTTAGTCGCTGTGGGAGTTGGCGCTTCCTTAATATACAGTATTGTAATGACCTTTACTATAAATTCTAATCCTCACGCCGTTCATAACCTTTATTTTGAATCGGTAGCAGTGGTGATAGTTCTTATAAGGCTTGGAAAATATTTGGAGGAGAGAAGCCGAAACCGCACGAAAGGCGCTATTGAAGCGTTAATGTCGCTAGCCCCCGATTATTCAACACTTATCAGAAAGGACGAGCAGATAAGGGTTCCTACCGAACAAATAAAGGTAGGGGATGTACTGCTTGTTCGCGCGGGTGAAAAAATACCCCTTGATGCTGAAATATTAGAGGGTGGCGGCAGTGTTGACGAATCAATGCTGACGGGAGAGAGTATGCCTGTAGAGAAAACTGTGGGCGACACCGTTACAGGCGGCAGTCTTAATATCAACGGCGCTCTTTTTATAAAGGTAATCAGGGTAGGCGAGGATACAACCCTTTCAAAAATTATAAAGTTCGTAGAGGAAGCCCAAGGCAAAAAAGCCCCCATTTCTAAAACTGCTGATAAGGTAGCGGGTGTTTTTGTACCCGTTGTTATGGCGATAGCTGTAGTGTCGGCGGTAGTTTGGTTTTTAATAAAGGGAGATTTTTCCTTTGCTCTTAAAATATTTACAAGTGTTTTAGTGGTTGCCTGTCCCTGCGCTTTGGGACTTGCTACCCCTACCGCCGTTATGGTAGGAACGGGACTTGGCGCCCAAAACGGTATTTTAATCAGAAACGGCGAAGCGCTCGAAATAATCGGTAAAACGAAGGTTGCTGTATTTGATAAAACAGGTACAGTAACAAAAGGTACACCCGTTGTAACCGATATGTTTTCAGAAAACGAAGAAACGCTTATAAGCCTTGCGGCATCGGCAGAGTCGGTATCAAGTCACCCCTTAGCCCTTGCGGTTTTAGAGTATGCAAAGGCAAAAAATATATCCTTTGATTCGAGTTTTAGCGAATTCGAAAATTTAGCAGGAAAGGGCATAAAGGCTACAGTCGGTGAGAAAAAGATACTTGCAGGAAACAAAACCTTAATGCTTGAAAACGGTGTGGATACAAAGGCTTTTGATGAGGCTGCCGACAAAATAACTATGATGGGAAAATCCCTTATATATGTATCGAGTGACGGCGTGCTTTTAGGAATAATTGCGATAGCCGACGAGTTAAAGCCGACCTCTGTAGACGCCATATCGCGTCTTAAAAAGCAGGGAATAAAAACCGTTTTACTGTCGGGAGATAACAAAAGGTCTGCAGAATATATAGGCGAGTTACTCTCTGTTGACGAGGTTTATTCAGAGGTATTACCCGAAGAAAAAGCCGAGATAATAGAGAATATAAAGGCAAAATACGGAACAACCTTGATGGTTGGCGACGGCATTAACGACGCCCCCGCGTTATCCTCTGCCGATATTGGTTGCGCTATAGGCGGCGGCAGTGATATAGCTATTGAGGCGGCGGATTTGGTTCTTATGAAGAGCGACCCTGTTGATGTGTCAAAGGCCATAAACTTAAGCCGTATGACTATTAAAAATATTAAAGAAAATCTTTTTTGGGCGTTTTGTTATAACACCGTTTGCATACCCATAGCGGTAGGTATTTTTTACAGCATCGGACTTCTTATGAACCCAATGCTTGGCGGTCTTGCAATGTCGCTAAGCTCGGTTTGCGTAGTATCAAACGCGCTTAGACTTAAATTAAAGAAATTAAAATAGTTTTAGGAGAGATATAAAATGGAATTTAAAATTTCGGTACAGGATATGCACTGTGAACACTGTGTAAAAAGAATTGATACAGCACTCGAAGAAGCAGGCCTTTCCTACGATATCAGCCTAGAGGATAAAACCGTTAGTATAACAGGCTGTGAGAAGTGTTTAGAAAAGGCGGTATCTGCTATTGAGGACTTAGGCTTTACCCCTGAAGTTTAAAATTTAATCCCTCACAAAAAAATCACCCTTTTCGTAGTATGTAATACGAAAGAGGGTGGAAAATGAGACGAAAATCTAACTTTAAAAGGTGTTTTTTTGTTTTTTTATGCTTTGTTTTGTGTTTGGCGATTATTTTCGGCGGCATATTTTTAAAAATAAAGCCCTTGGTTTTTACTTACGCTAAGAGCTACGCCGAAACGCTGTTTTTAAATGAGACCAACAGATCGGTAGTAAAAATACTTGAAGAAAACGGTATTTCCTATTCTAATATGGCGGCGTTATCGAGAAACAGCGAGGGTGCCGTTACAAGCCTTGAAATAGACATAGAAAAGATAAATTTGCTGAAAAGTCTTATCTCAAACAAAATTTCAGATTCGCTTATAAATTCCGAATATTACGATTTGAGAATTCCTATAGGTACACTGCTTGGCAGTGAATTTACAACGGGAATAGGACCTCGAATAAAATTTTCAATGCAAACCACCTGTACTGTCTTTGTGGACTTTAAAAGTCTGTTTTTTGCGGCGGGGATAAATCAGGTGTTGCATCAGATACTTATAAAGATAAAAATTGTCGGCAATATATTAATGATAGGGTGTACCGATAGTTTTTCTGCCGAAACCTCGGCTATAGCCGCCGAAACGGTTATAGTCGGTATGACGCCTGACGCCTTTACAAATGTTATAGAGGGAACGGGTGGCAGTATAGTAGGCGATATTTTCGATTACGGACATATTGAATACGACTCTAACGGAGAATAATAAATAAAGGAAGTTTTAAATGGAACTCAAAAAGGCAAGACTTCGCGCAAAGGAGCTCAGAGAGGTTATAGAGTATCATAATAACAGATACTATAACGAGGACGCCCCCGAAATTGAGGACTTTGAGTATGACGCGCTAACCCGTGAACTTAAAGCAATAGAGAAAGAATTTCCCGAGCTTTTAACCGCGGATTCGCCGACACAAAAGGTTGGTGGTGCTGCCCTAAAGCTCTTTTCACCCGTAACTCATAGGGTAAAAATGGAAAGTCTGCAGGATGTTTTTAGTTTTGATGAGCTTTATTCTTTTGCGGAAAAGATAGATTTGAGCAAAACTGCTTTGTCGGTCGAGCCCAAAATTGACGGACTTTCTGTCTCCCTTGAATATAAAGACGGACTTTTCTTTCGCGGCTCTACAAGAGGCGACGGTACAACAGGTGAAGATGTTACTGCAAACCTTTTAGAAATTAAGAGTATACCGAAGTCGATTGATTTTAAGGGTGAATTGGAAGTCAGAGGCGAGGTTTATATGCCGCGCCAAAGCTTTATAAAGCTTGTTGAGCGTCAAGAGCTTATGGGCGAGGTGCCTGCCAAAAATCCGAGAAATGCGGCGGCAGGCTCTCTTAGGCAAAAAAATTCCAAAATCACCGCCGAACGCGAGCTTGATATATTTATTTTCAACATTCAGTATATTGAAGATAAAGAGTTTAAAAGCCATATCGAAACCTTGGAGTTTTTGAAAGCTCTTGGTTTTAATGTTTTGCCGAGCTTTATATCCTGTAGCAGTGCAGACGAGGCGGTAGAAGAAATAAAGCGCATAGGTGATACAAGGGGAACACTTGCCTACGATATAGACGGCGCCGTTGTAAAGGTAGATAATCTCGATTACCGCACCGAGCTTGGCAGTACCTCTAAATATCCTAAATGGGCAGTAGCATATAAGTATCCGCCCGAAGAAAAGGAAACTGTCATATTAGAGGTTGAGGTTAATGTCGGCAGAACGGGAGCTCTTACTCCTATTGCAGTTTTCGAGCCGATAACTTTAGCCGGTACCACCGTTTCGAGAGCTACCCTTCATAACGAGGGCTTCATAAACGAAAAGGGAATAGCTATCGGGGATACGATAGTTGTCAGAAAAGCGGGGGATATTATCCCTGAAGTGCTGTCTGTTTCAAAGCATATCGAAGAAAGCCCCGTCTTTTCTATGCCGAAATTCTGCCCTTCGTGTAATAGCCCTGTAACAAGGGAAAAGGGCGAGGCGGTAACAAGGTGTACAAATGCCGAGTGTCCCGCTCAGCTTTTAAGGCATTTAATTCACTTTACTTCTCGTGACGCTATGGATATTGAGGGACTAGGCCCTGCCGTTTTAGAACAGCTTTTAAATGCAGGGTTTATAGGAAATATTGTTGACCTTTATACCCTGAAAGCTGAGGATATCGAAAAGCTAGACCGAATTGGTGAAAAATCGGCATCAAACTTTATAAACGCCATTGAAAATTCAAAGCAAAACGATTTATCAAAGCTGATTTTCGCCTTAGGTATTCGTCATATCGGAAGCCGCGCGGCAAAGCTTATGGCAGAGCATTTTTTAAGTATAGAAAATATTTTAACTGCCGAAAAATCAGATTTTGAAAAGATAGACGGCTTTGGCGAAATTTTAGCCGAGTCTGCCGCCGAGTTTTTCAGCTTAGAGGAAACAAAGGCTACAATAAATAGACTATCCCAGCTCGGCGTTAATATGAAATCGCTAAAAGAGGTAACCGATAGCCGATTTGCAGGGCTTACCTTTGTGCTTACAGGCACGCTTCCTACCTATACCCGAAACGAAGCCGCTGATATAATTGAGAGCATGGGGGGTAAGGTGTCGTCCTCTGTTTCTAAAAAGACCTCGTATGTCTTGGCGGGCGAGGAGGCAGGCAGTAAGCTTGATAAGGCAAATGCGCTTGGCGTAAAGGTTATAGACGAAGCCGAGTTTAACAGTATGATTTCTTGAAATACAAAAACAAAATCCACCCTTTTCTAAGGGTGGATTTTTCTGTTCATTTTGTGTCCCGCCCTGCCGTAGTGGCTTAAGATAACCTGCGAAAAACACAGGGTGGGTGCCCGCCGAAAAGCTTCGTGCTCCCTTCTTCCGAACTCGGCACCGCCGCGGGAGGTCTGCAGACCCACTTTTCGAGCAAAAGCCCCTTTTAAAAGGTTGTAGGGTTATAAAAGACGCAATTCGCGAACAGGGTAGGACAAAATTTAGTTTTTCTCTAAATTTACCGATTATTTCTCGGAAATTTCAAAAAAGTTTTCAAGACGGTCAACAAAAGCGTCTGCAATTGTTTCGTACTCGTCGTCGTCTTCAATTTCGGAATAGAATTCCTCGCCGTTTTCTTCTTCGACTTTAACAATTACGAGCTCGCCGCTGTCATCAAGCAGACTTTTCGGGTCCTCATAAACAGGAAGCATTGCAAGGTATCTTCCGGTGTCGGTCTCAATAGCGTCAAGCACCTCAAAGGTGTATTCTTTTCCGTCGTCGTCCGAAAGGGTTACGATATCGGGATTGTATTCCTCGTTTAAAATATCACTCATTTTTTGTTTCCTCCAAATCTTTATAAGGTAATTTTAATATATATTGATAAAATAGTCAATCGAAAACTTTAGTTTATGCTAGAAAAAAGTTTCGGTAAAAACTTTTTGATAAGATAAATTATACGGGCTATTAAAAATGCCGAGCGCATATCCGCAGACTTTAAGGTTGCCGCCATTATTCCGATAAGACTTTCCGTCGGGAAGTAAGGCTTTAGATTTTTATATAGATTAGTGTCTATGTGTTTTTTGAAGAATTCAGCGCGCGCTTTTCGGTTGAGCTTTGAACGGGGGTCAAGATTTCGCTCAAGGGCTGAAAATGTGTATCTGACATATTCGCCTGCTAACAGCTTCATAGCGTTGTGGTCTAATATACCGAAGCTTTCAAACTGTAGGTATAGCTCTTTTATTTTATACATAATATCGCGGTGATATGTGGGGATAAATTTACCTGTAGTGCTGCCGAAACGCTTTGCATAGTGATAGGGCGCAATGCCTAATAAATTAAGGCTTTTTACCGAGTAAAAGAGTTTAATGTTAAATATTATATCCTCATTAAAGCCCATCTTTTCAAAGCGGACACCGCTCTCTCGTATAAGGGACGCTTTATATAGCTTGTTCCAAGGATAACCGTAAAGGGTTGTGGCTTCAAGGGATATAGCTTCGCGGCGAATTTGTTCTAAATCGGTAAGACTTTTTTCCTCAGGGCAGATAACATTTTTTTTATAGAATTCACCATTTTTGTCGTAGTATTCCTCTATAAGACCGAAAACCGAAACATCGGCGGGGTTCACCTTTATTGTGGCGGCCAACTTTTCAAATAGATAATCTTCTATGTAATCGTCGCTGTCTAAAAACAAAATATATTCGCCGTTTGCTTTTTCAATCCCGACATTACGGGCGTTGCTTACCCCACCGTTTTTCTCTAAATGAAAAACCTTTATTCTCCCGTCCTCTTTTGCAAGGTTGTCGCAAAGGAGGGGAGAAGTGTCAGGAGATGCATCGTCAATAAGTAAGATTTCAAAATCTGTAAAGGTCTGGCGCAGAACAGAGATTACGCATTTCTCTAAATATTTCTCTACATTATATACAGGGATGATTACCGAAATCAAGGGGCTATTCATATTACACCGCCTAAGGATTAATTTTATATGTCAATTATACTTCACTTTAGGAATATTGTCAATTTTAAAAGAATAGGTTATATTTTGTCCACACGCGCGCGTATATATTATATGTGTAGGGCAAATCGTGATATGGTTTTGTTCGTAGGGGGATTCCTGAATTGCCCGAAAAATGCGGTTGGTCCATAAATCAACCCCACACACAAAAAATTAATCTCCCCGCAAAATTTTATTGTGGATTAATCGATGCTATGTTAAAATAAATTTGGTGATGAAAATGGAATTACTCAAACGAAAGTCCACAAGGCTCAAAAATTATGATTACAGTAGCGAGGGCGCATATTTTATAACAATATGTTCGCATAACCGCAAAAGGTTATTTTCAGATATTGTAGGGGCGATTCACGAATCGCCCGAAAGCAAATTAAATTCAAACGGAATAATTGTTGATGATTATATTAAAAAATTAAATGTTCGTTTCGGTTTAAATGTTGATAAATATGTAATAAT
>JAQXZE010000005.1 GCA_029227055.1 Oscillospiraceae bacterium
TGGTGACCCGGACGAGATTCGAACTCGTGTTACCGCCGTGAAAGGGCGGTGTCTTAGGCCTCTTGACCACCGGGCCGATGGTGGCTGTAATTGGATTCGAACCAATGACACTGCGGGTATGAACCGCATGCTCTAGCCAACTGAGCTATACAGCCAAATTTTTCGTCACTTAAGGTGACCAATATATTATATAGTGTTTATTCAGTTTTGTCAAGAGTTATTTTTAGATTTTTCCTAAAAAATATTCAGATATAAAACCCCTATTTTGCAAAGCGCAAAATAGGGGAATTTTTTATTTTACAACCTTTACCTTAAAGCCGTTACCAATACCTGCTGCATTTGCATCGTCGGTATCAATATGCATTTCAAGGCGGAAGTCTTTATGAACTCTAACCTGAACATCATAGAAGGTTGTTCTTCTAGCACCCTCAACCTCAACGGTTACATAGTCACCGTCTTTAAGACCGAAAGCGTCGCCCTCTGAAGTGCTCATATGGATGTGGCGGTTTGCAATAATGCAACCCTCGTCTAGCTTTACAACACCCTTAGGTCCTACTATTGTAATGGGGGCAGAGCCTGCGATATCGCCTGACTCTCTAACAGGGGGCTTTACCTTTAAAACAAAGGAATCTGTACGGGAAATCTCAACCTGAGATGCCTTTCTTACAGGACCTAAAACTCGAACATTCTCGATAGGACGAAGAGAGGGTCCTATAATGGTCAAAAGCTCTTTACAAGCGTACTGACCGGGCTGTGAAAGGTCTTTTAACGGGGTAAGTTCATATCCCTTGCCGAAAAGTATTTCAACATGCTCACGAGTTAAGTGTATGTGGCGATTTGAAACGCCTACGGGAACGGTATTATCGCAAGAAGCTGAACCGCCGCCGTATTCTGCCATAACGCGACTGACTATTTGAGATACTAACTCAGAATCGTAAGACATAACATAATTCTCCTTCATGGTAATTAGATAATGCGGAAGCTATCAGCCATTACGCAACGGCGTTGACGGGTAAAGCTTCTTGCAGAGGTGATACCTTCACCTGTAGGACCTGCGATTGTAAAGGTTGCATGACCTTCACCGCCAAATCCGATACCTGCATAGGAAGGAGCATTCTTAACGAAAATAGTGGTCTCAACAGCCTTTGCAAAGCGAGAGAGATGGTCAATATTCTTGGAATGCATATGTGCGGTATGACGGTTACCGTGCTCTGCCTTAACAGCAAGCTCGATAGCCTCGTCAATATTGTCAACGCGAACGATGGGGAGAATAGGCATCATAAGCTCTTCCTGAACGAATTCGTGGTTAAAGTCGGTCTCGCAGATAATACAACGGATATCATTGCTTACATTGATGCCGATTTTAGCAAGAAGAACAGAAGCGTCACGACCAACGCAGTCGCGGTTAACTATCTTTCTTACATTACCCTTCTTGTCGGTCTTTTCAACTAAAACAATCTTTGCAAGGCGGTTTGCCTGCTCAGAATCAATCATATATGCGCCGTTTTTGAGCATTGCAGAGATAAGCTCATCAGCAATATTTCTGAAAGCGAATACTTCCTTTTCTGCGATACAGGGGAGGTTGTTATCAAAGGTACAACCGTCGATAATATCCTTACCTGCCTTCTTAATATCAGCAGTATCGTCAACGATTACAGGGGGGTTACCTGCTCCCGCACCGATTGCCTTTTTACCGGAAGAAAGAACTGCTCTTACAACACCGGGACCGCCTGTACAAACGAGAAGTCTGATAAGGGGATGGGACTGCATAATAGCAGCAGATTCCAATGTAGGCTTCTTCATAGAGCAAACAAGTACTTCAGGGCCGCCTGCAGCCTTACTTGCACGGTTTACAAGGTCAACAGCATAGTTGGAGGTTGCGATTGCATTGGGGTGGGGGTTGAATACAACGCCGTTTCCTGCAGCAATCATACCGATACTGTTACAGATAACTGTTTCACTGGGGTTTGTACTAGGTGTGATTGCACCTACAACACCGAACGGAGCCATTTCTACGAGGGTTAAACCGTGGTCACCTGTTTTTGCGTTAGAAACGATATCCTCAGTACCTGGTGTTTTATCAGCAACCAAGAGATGCTTAAGGCGCTTATGCTCAACCTTGCCCATTCCTGTTTCTGCTACACCCATCTGAGCCATAATGGGAGCTTCAGCGCGGGTGAGCTTTCTGATTTCGGTTATAATCTTTTCTCGCTCTTCAACAGCCATTGCGCGAACAGCCTTATAGCCCTCATTTGCAGCGGCAATAGCGTCATTCATATCGTCATAAACGCCGATAAGCTTTCTACCGCCATACTGTGTGCTATCGTAAGAAGCTGTGGGAGCTGCCTGAACCTTATCTAATACCTGGCTTACTACCTGACGGAGTTCAGCCTCAGAGATTGTAATTGCCATTAAAAATCACTCCTAACAAAATTTTGCAGTATCAAGTGCAATCATATATTCTTCATCGGTGGGGATAACTAAGGTTTGAACCAAAGCATCTTTAGCCGAAATATTTACATTTTTACCCGAGGGTGCATTAGAATTTGCATCTTCGTCGATTTTAATTCCGAAGAAATCCATACCAGCACAAACATTGCTTCTGAGCGAACTGTCATTTTCACCGATACCTGCGGTGAAAACAAGAGCATCTATTCCGTTAAGCTCTGCAACATAGCTTCCTATAAGCTTCTTTATGCTGTTTACAAGAATCTTTATTGCAAGACCTGCTCTGTAGTTTCCTTCGGCTGCTGCTTTTGCAACATTGCGGTTATCATTAGATACGCCGCTGACACCCAAAAGACCTGATTCACGGTTAAGCAAATCCTCTATCTGTTCGGGGGTGAAATTCTTTAATTTCATAATGTAGGGGATAACAGTGGGGTCAATAGAACCGCTTCTGGTTCCCATAGGAACGCCCTCCTGAGGAGTAAAGCCCATAGAGGTATCTATTGCAACGCCGCCGTTTACCGCGGTTATAGATGAGCCATTACCTAAATGGCAGGTAATAATCTTAAGCTCTTCAATGGGCTTGCCGAGTACCTCTGCTGCCTTTGCAGAAACATAACGGTGAGAAGTGCCGTGGAAGCCGTAACGGCGAATTTTATAGTCTGTGTAATATTCATAGGGGATAGGATAGATTGTGCGGAAATCTTCCATATTTGAGTAGAAAGAGGTGTCAAAAACGCCAACCTGAGGTGTTTTCGGCATAAGTCTTCTGCAAGCCTTCATTCCCTTGATTGCGGGAGGTCCGTGCAAGGGGTTTATCGGAACTATTGTCTCAAGATATGCGATTACATCGTCATCAATAGGTGTGGACTGCTTATATTTTTCGCCGCCGTGTGCAATACGGTGACCAACTGCATCGATTTCGTCAATACTGCCTATTACGCCGTATTCTTCGCTTACAAGCAGGTCTAAAACTAAAACAAGGGCATCGTCATGTGAGGGTAAATCAACCTCTGCATAATAGTTTTCTTTACCTGGGCGCTTATGAGTAATTGTACCGCCCGAGCCTATACGCTCACAGTTACCTTTTGCGAGAACATCGCCGTTTTCCATATCAAATAACTGATATTTAAGCGAGGAGCTGCCCGCATTGATGACTAAAATCTTCATACAGTAAGAGTCCTTTCTAATATATAAGTTCTACGTTCTTATCCTTTAGATAATCTATCCAACGCTCTGACGGGGCAGAGTCGGTTACTATTGCATCAACATCGGTAATATCGCCCACACGAACAAAGGAAATTTTATCAAATTTCGAGCTATCTACCGCTAAAATCTTGCGGGTTGCAGAACTGAAAATAGCACGCTTAATTTCAGAATCCTTTTCGTTTGAATCAGTAATCCCCATTCCTAAATCTAGTCCCTTAGAGGAACAAACGGCTAAGTCCACATGAAAGCTTCTTATCATACGCTCGGCTGTGGTACCAACAAGGGAAAGAGAACCTTTTTTAAGGGCACCGCCGGTTGAAAGAACGTTCCAGTTCTCTTTATCGGCAAGCTCAATTAGGGTTTCTACCGAGTTTGTTATAAGGGTAATATTTTTTAAGTTTTTGATGTATTTGGTTATATAAATAGCGGTTGAGCTTGAATCGAGCATGATGTAGTCGCCGTCGTGAATCATCTGGCTGATTTTTTCAGCGATTATCTCTTTTTGCTCAACATTTGACCTTTTACGTACATTGTAGGGAAGGTCGGTATTAAGACCGTGATTAAGGACTGCACCACCGTAGGTTTTTTGAGCAAGTCCTTCTTTATCGAGCTTTTCAAGGTCGCGACGTATAGTTTCTTCTGTAACATCAAACTCTAAACTTAGTTCTGAAACTATAACCTTGCCTTCAAGGGAAAGCTTTGCGAGGATTGCGTTACGCCTTTCTATTGCGAGCATAAGTTAATCTCTCTTTCTTTAAATAGTGATTGTTTAATTATTATAAAATGCTGCGCCACATTTTTTCATCAGGATGAGGAATAACGGCGCTATCAAGGAACATTCCGTTTTCACCGGCACCCGATTTAGCCTTTTCAATAGCGGCTTCAACTGCGGCGATTTCGCCTGTTAGTAGCAGATAGGATTTACCGCACATACCACGGGATAAGCGAAGCTCTATCAAATCAACAAGGGCAGTTTTTGCAGCTATATCTGCCGCAACGATTGCCGCCGATGAAGAAAATGTTTCCAAAACGCCTAATGCATCAGGACTTCCTATATCGGTAGTGCCGTAAAGGGCGCTAAAAATAGAGTCGTGCGGATTTCCTAAAACAAAACTGTCGATAAGCATATCGGGAAGCTTTTTAGCAGCTGCGTCTACAGCGGCTCTAACGGCGCTTAAAAGACCGCTTACAAGCACCATATACTTACCGGGACAAACTGTAGTAGCCTCAATGATATCTACTTCGGCGGTTTTAACCATTATGTCTGCCGCCTGCATACCGGAGGAAACAGTTTTATATTCAACCATAGCAAGAGCCTTTTTCACAATGTTACCTCCTAATTAGTAGTTATAATGATGGCTTTTTCGCCCACCGCTTTCACAGTACCGCTGATAGGTGTATGAATTGCAACGCTAAGTGCGTCTGCAGGTTTTGCAACCATTTGGTTTTCTTCAACCTTATCGCCTACTGCGACAATCGGTACGGCGGGTGCGCCTATGTGCTGACTTAAAAGGAGAGTTACTTGCTTTGCAGGAACACTCATATCAGACATAGGAGCGGTTTTATTGTAAACATTAAGTCCTAACCTAGACATAAGACGGGACATAGGAACGCGTCTTCTCTTTCTTTCGGGGAAAACCGAATGAAGCTCTACATTGGGGTCGGGCTTAATTCCGTTTGCTCTAAGGGTTGTTTTGCAGTTATCAAGAAGCGATCTGGGGGATAAACCCTGACCGCAGGAGTACATCTCACAAAGACCGCAACCGCAACAATAAAGGGCGTTTATATAAGGAAGGGCGTCATTTGTAATGCCGTTTGAAGCAACCCTCATAAACTCACTCGGGTCAATCGGATGTCCGATAAGATTTCTTGGACAAAGAGATGTACAGTAGCTACACTGACAGCAAGCAGCCATAGCGCGCTTCATATTTATAAAGGATTTAGCTTGCTTTTTGGTAATAATTTGGTGGTCGCTCGGAAGAACTAAAACGGCATTTGTTGTTTTAGTGATTATATCCGAGGGAGAACCAACTCTACCCATCATAGGACCGCCTATACAAAAGGCGGGGTCTTCCACTGTGATTTTGCCTGCAAGACGCAGAATATCTTTAATCTGAAGACCGATAGGTACCTGTAAGGTTACGGGATTTTCTACTGCGCCTGCGATTGTTACAAACTTATATGTTACCGGTAAAGAGTTTAAAGCACGGTAGGCATTGTAAACGGTTTCTACATTTAAAACCGTAACTCCAACCGAAAGCGGTATAGAACCGGCAGGAACAACTCTGCCTGTAACCTCGTAGGTTAAAATTACCTCGTCACCCGCGGGGTAAACTTCCGCAAGGTCGCATATTTTAATATGTTTAAAGAAGTTTAGAAGGGGGGACACTGCATCAATAGTTTTTTTATAAGAACGCTTTATTGCAATGTATACCTCTTTAACTTCAAGTGTTTTCGCAATTAGGTCAAGAGTATGCAGAATTTCTTTGGCGTATTTTTCAAGCACCTGTCTGTGAAGCTTTAAAAGAGGCTCACATTCTGCACAGTTCAAAATCAAAACATCGGCTTTTTTGTCGAGCTTTGCATAGGTAGGAAAGCCTGCTCCGCCGGCACCTACAACGCCGCTATTTTGAAGTATGCTCTTTAATTCGTTAATATTCATCTTATAACTCCGGTAAACCGATTCCGCTATCTACTATACCTACAATTGCGGCATCTACCGGACAATCGGCCATAGAACAACCGATTCTTGCTGCACTTCCGGTAGCTACAAGCACGATTTCTCCGATACCTGCGCCAACATTGTCGACAGCTACGATTTTTGTGTTAGGATCGCCAAGCTTTTTAAGGGGCTCAACTACCATGAACTTAGAACCGATTAAATTTTCGTTTTTACGTGTGGAAACTACGCTTCCAACAACTTTTCCGACGATCATCGTCTCACCTATTCTTTCTTATTTTACAGGCAATTCCTGTGCAAAAAGTAGTAAACGGGCGCTCGCCCGAGGGGCAGGGGGAGGGTGACCCCTCCCCAAAGGATTGAATCCTGAATTTTCTGATTACTTTAATGTGGGAAGAATCTTCTCAACATCGCCGTGAGGTCTCGGGATTACGTGAGTAGCGATAACTTCGCCGAGGTGACCTGCAGAAGAAGAACCAGCTTCAACAGCAGCCTTAACAGCGCCTACATCGCCTCTTACCATAACAGATACGAGTCCGGAACCGATCTTCTCAGTACCGATAAGCTCAACGTTAGCAGCCTTAACCATAGCATCAGCAGCTTCAATAGCAGCTACAAGACCTCTGGTTTCAACCATACCTAATGCTTCAAGTGCCATAATAATATCCTCCTTAAAATGTTTAACAAAAAATTTTATCTTCTAAGACTTACTTTAATGTGGGAAGAATCTTCTCAACATCGCCGTGAGGTCTCGGAATTACGTGTGTAGCGATAACTTCGCCAAGGTGACCTGCGGAAGCAGAACCAGCTTCAACAGCAGCCTTAACAGCACCAACGTCGCCTCTTACCATAACAGATACGAGTCCGGAACCGATTTTCTCAGTACCGATAAGCTCAACGTTAGCAGCCTTAACCATAGCATCAGCAGCCTCAATAGCAGCTACAAGACCTCTGGTTTCAACCATACCTAATGCTTCAAGTGCCATTTTCTTAACCTCCTTTACAGGTGCAGGTTTTTTAACTTCTGCAGCTTCTGTCTTTTTTGTAGTAGTTGTTTTAGCTTCTGCCATTTTTATTTACCTGCCTTATTTTTAATTCTTTGTGCGCTTAAATTAAGTAACCTTTCAACCTCTTCATGAGGGCTTGCAATTACAGCGTAAGCACAGGGAGTTTTAATAGCACCTGCAACTGCGTTTTCTACTGCTGCTGTAACGGCGGAAATATCGCCTTCAACAATAACAGTAACGAGTCGTCCTCCAAGCTTTCTCTCCCAGGTTACAAGCTCAACATTTGCGGATTTACACATAATGTCAAGACAATCAACCGCAGCGGTTACTCCTGAAACTTCTATCAGTCCAATAGACTTCATAACCTAAATACTCCTCAAAAGTTTATATAATTAAAACTTGGGAAGAATCTTCTCAACATCACCGTGAGGTCTCGGAATTACGTGAACTGCTACTAATTCGCCGAGGTGACCTGCAGAAGAAGAACCAGCTTCAACAGCAGCCTTAACAGCGCCAACGTCGCCTCTTACCATAACAGATACGAGTCCGGAACCGATTTTCTCAGTGCCGATGAGTGTTACTTCTGCAGCCTTAACCATAGCATCAGCAGCCTCAATAGCTGCGGTTAAACCGCGGGTTTCTACCATACCAAGAGCTTCTTTAGACATAATATTTATCCTCCAAAAATTTTTAATTAGTTTTTATCAAAAGCATTTAGCTTTAACATTGGTTCTGTATCGGGCTCGGTGCTTGTAAGAATGTGTGTAGTTAGAACACCTGAAACCCTTTCTGCAGCTAGCTTTGCAGCCTCAACTGCTGCCTCAACCGCTGCAACCGTTCCCCTGAATTTTACAGCCACAATAAGCGGAACCGCTAAATCATCGGGATTCCCGGGCTTGTTTTTGTCAAAGTTCTCAACTGTAACATCAGCTGCTTTGCAACCGGCGTCACAAGCTACGAACGCTGCTACAAGACCGTATACCTCAACAATACCTGTTGCCTTACCCATTTAACTTCTCTCCTTGTGACAATTACTTATTAATGATAGCAATCTTAAGACCTTCCATTTTAAGATTGGTTATATGAGCTTCATTAATTTCGGAAAGGGGGAATCTGTGTGTGATAAGCTTTTCAAGCGGAATGCCGATAGCTTTAGCACGCTTTAAGAAATCAAAGGTTGTTGCGTAGT
This sequence comes from Oscillospiraceae bacterium, assembly GCA_029227055.1. Lineage (GTDB taxonomy): Bacteria > Bacillota > Clostridia > Oscillospirales > Acutalibacteraceae > UBA737. The sequence goes on from JAQXZE010000005.1 coordinate 8,534, forward strand.
CACGAAGTGTGTATACCCAAGAACCAACGGTTGTGATTTCCTTAGAGCAGATATCGAAGTGGGGATTGATTGTAGCGTCACCGCCGTTAATGAAGAAGCCGAGCTCGCAAAGTCCGCCGCCGTTGCGGATGAACTTGTAGATGTTAGCGTGAGCTATAGGAGAGCCTGTGCACTGGAATGCAAAGTCTGCATAATAGCCGCCAAAGGCATTTTTAACGCCGTCTGCAAGAGCCTCAATACCCTTGTGGTTCTTGAAGTTAACAACAGCATTAGCTCCCATCTGACGAGCAAAGTCAAGACGCTTATCCTCACCGTCAACTGCAACTATATTCTCAACACCCATTGTGCGAAGAATTGCGATACAGATAAGACCGATAGGTCCGCAACCCTGAACTACTACGCGGCTATTGAAACGGAGAATTCCGGTTGTCTTAGCACGTTCAACTGCGTGAATAAGAACTGCGCAGGGCTCAATGAGTATACGGGAATCTAAATCCAAGTCACTTACATTAAATATTGTGGAACCGCCACGAACTACTATGTAATCTGCGAACCAACCGTTTAAGTGAATATCGTCATCGGGAAGAAGACCGTAAACATCGGCGCCGCCGACATTCTGTTTGTTAAGGTCAAACATTGTGATGTTGGGGTCGTCTCTGAAAATCATACAGGTAACAACCTTATCACCAACATTAAGAGGTTTACCTGCACTGTCCTTCTTAACATTTTTACCCATCTTAACGATTTCGCCTGTACCCTCGTGTCCTAAAACAACGGGGATAAGACCAAACGGGTCACGCTTGAATTCGTGTGCGTCTGTGCCGCAAACGCCGCAGCCTTCAACCTTAACCAAGATATCGTCATCACCAAGCTCTGGGATGGGGAATTCTTTAATCTCGTATTTTTCAAGGCCTGTGAGCATCGCAACACGCGATTTTGCAGGAATTGGACCGCCTGAAGCTTTCGGAGCAGAAGCGGTTTTTCCGTTCATGCTATCGAGAACCTGACGAACAATTTCCTCAATATTAGAAGAATTAATATCCATTCTATATATTTCCTTTCTCAAAGATTTCTCTACCGTAACGGGCAAGGGCAGTATCCTGTTCCTCGCTGCCGCCGCTTACCCCTAAGCCGCCGATTACATTACCGGCGCTATCAGTTAGCGGTTCACCGCCGCCGAAGATAACAATGTGTCCCTCATTAGTGAACTGAATACCGTAAAGGGAACCGCCGGGCTGTGCTAACTCTTTAAGAGTACTTGTAGACATTTTAAGGGAAACTACGGTAAAGGCTTTTTGCAAAGCTACATCGTAGCTTGCGATATATGAATCGTCCATACATTCCACCAGAACCGGACGAGCGGCTCTGTTAGAAACAGCGACGACCGCTTTGACGCCCATAGATGAAGCTTTTTCTTTAACCTTTTGGGCAAGCCAAAGAGCCTTTTCTAAGGACATATCCTGTGGTGTTTTAATTTGGTTAACCACTGTATTTACAATGGAACGCAGGGCTTTTTCATCCATAAATTAAACCTCGTTAATTACTTGCCGAGCTGCTCTAAAACACGACGGGTAATCTCAGAAACCATATCGGTGTTGTTGTCAGGACCGCAAGGATTCTTACAATCGTGGCAGCTGGGAAGACCTGCTTTAGCGTTGGGGCAGATATCGGACGGATGCTTACCCTTCATACCGAACTGACGGCGAATCTCGAAGAGACGGTTAACCTGAGCATCAGAAAGCTCCTTAGGTCCGCCGAGCTGCTTGGAGATGAAGAGGAGCTGAGCATAGAACTCAACAGATTCCATCTTGTGATAAGCTGCGAGAAGAGAATCAGCGTAAGCTAAAGCACCGTGGTTCTCAAGAAGAACAGCATCAAATGCTTGGAGATATTTAGAAACGGCATTCGGAATTTCTTCTGTAGAAGGTGTGCCGTATTCAGCAATCGGAACGCAGCCGAGAGAGATTACAGCCTCAGGCATAATCGGCTGAGTTAGCGGAATGCCTGCAATAGCAAAACCTGTTGCATACATAGGATGAGCGTGAACTACAGACTTAACGTCGGGACGCTCCTTGTAAACACGCATATGCATCTTGATTTCGGAAGAGGGCTTGAAGCCGGGGTTAGCCTGGATAACCTTACCGTCCTTGTCAACCTTGCAGATGTATTCAGGAGTCATAAAGCCCTTACTTACACCTGTAGGAGTGCAGAGGAATTCGTTATCGCTTATTTTTACCGAGATGTTACCGTCGTTAGCGGCAACCATTCCGCGGTCATAAATACGCTTACCGATGTCGCATATTTGTTTTTTGATTTCATACTCATTTACCATAATACTTTCTCCTTTTATGATTTTTGTTTGAGTTTTTTAAGTAATGATATTTCCACAACAGTATAATACCATAGAAAACACAGAAAGTCAACAAAAAACAAGAGGTTTTTTTGGATTTTAACTGACTTTTGTTGGTATTTTGTTGTTTTTGGACTAAAAATGCTATTTTTTTGTGTTTAAGTAGCTTAAAATGTCCTCAACACCCTCGCCTGTTACCGAATCTACATGAAAAACTGTTTCGCAACCTGAGAGTCTAAGCCAATTTTCTGCTCTTTTTGGGTCAGCATTATTCTTCTTTGTAACAATTCCTATTACCTCGCGGTTTACCATACAGGTGATACAGGGGGGAAAGAGGGAATACTCATCGTCTGCTGCTATAAGCAGTCCCACAACATCCGCTTCATAGGAATAAAGACAAAGCGCCGAAGCTAAATCGTGGTTTTCGGCGTACTCGCCTGGGGTATCGATAAGAAAATCACCGTAAGAAACATACTGCGTTTTCTGATAAGAAACATTTTCGCCTTTTAATGCTTGAGTAAGGGTTGTCTTTCCGGCACCGCTTCTGCCGATTAGTATAAGTCTCTTCATCAGGTCTTAGTAATCTCGCAAACAGAGAAGCCTAGTTTTTGTGTTGCGTATTCTGTGATAGCGGAAAGAGACGCCTCAACCTCTGAAACCGTACCCGTTATAATCACCGTACCGCTAAAGCGGTCTACAAAGCCGAGCTTTGCGCCCGAAGATTTTATTGCGATATCGCCTGCGATAATTGCAGTTTCGCTAGGGCTTACGGTTAAAATACCGATTGCGGTACCTGAATGGTTTTCTGCGGGGTCAAGCCCTAACTTTTTATAAAGTATTTCATCGGGGTTTGCGATAATATGGGCGATTGTTATCTGCTTACCGGGAACAAGCTCCTGAATTATGCGCATTTTTCCGTCGCCATTTTGCATAAGCTTATCAAAATCCATAATACTAACCTCCTATGAAAACTTTAAGACCGTAAGACTCTGCCCGTTTTGCAAGGCGCTCCATATGTTCGTTTGAGGGGGATTTTAAATCGCCCATCAAATACGGCCTGTTAAGACCTGTGTATTTATCTTTACCCATATTGTGATAAGGGAGAAGATGTATTTCGTTTACACCTACAAGGTGTGATGCAAATTCTGCGATTTGACCGATTTCCTCTTCGGTGTCATTAAATGTCGGTATAACTGGCACTCTTATAATAAGCTTGTGTGCGTTTTGGGCAATAAACTTAGCGTTTTCAAGAATTCTCTCGTTAGGCTGCGTGGTGAATTCCTTATGTTTTTCGCTGTTTATATGTTTAATATCCATTAAGAAGCAATCTATGTAGGGAAGCAGACGGGACAAAACCTCTTTGCTAGCAAAGCCCGTAGACTCAATAGCGGTACTGATTCCTGCGGCTTTAGAGACCGATAAGAGAGCCTCTGCAAAATCGGGTTGAGCTAAAGTCTCACCGCCCGAGAGGGTAACTCCACCGCCTGAACGTCTGTAATAAGGACGGTCGCGAAGGACCTCCTCCATTACCTCTGCTACTGTTACATCTTTACCTATTAGTTTCGTTTTTCCGTTTTGCAGCATTTCCTCGAATTCATAATGCTGAGATTCGGGGTTGCAGCACCAACGGCACCTGAGCGGACAGCCCTTTAGGAAAACAATTGTACGAATTCCCGGACCGTCGTGGGTTGAAAAACGCTGGATATCAAAGATTCTACCCTTAACCGAAAGGGCACTAATATCCATTAAAATCCTCCCTGTTCAGTTCTGTTTATAATGTCGTCCTGAAGGGAACGAGAAAGGGTTGTAAAGAGCGCGCTATAACCCGCTACTCGAACAACGAGGGACTTGTATTTTTCAGGGTTCTTCTGAGCGTCACGAAGAGTTTCTCGGCTTACAACATTAAACTGCATGTGACTGCCCTTTTGGTCAAAGTAGCCTCTTATTAGAGCAACGAAGCTTTCAAGACCGCTTCTTCCTGCAAGTGCACTCGGATGGAACTTCATATTAAAGAGTGTTCCGTTGGATGCTATAAAATGGTCAAGCTTTGAAACAGAGTTAGCAGCCGCTGTAGGACCTTTCAAATCTCTGCCTGCTGCAGGGGATACACCGTCTGCAACGGGGGTGTTAGCAAGTCTGCCGTCGGGGGTAGCACCCGTCTGAGCTCCAAGCGGAACATTTGCAGATACGGGGTAAAGACCTGCCTGATAAATACCGCCTCTGGGGTTTTTATATTTTTCAAGCGGTCTTGTATATGTATAAGCAACATCTCTTGCAAAGCTATCAATTTCGGGGATATCGTTTCCGAATTTCGGAAGCTTTTCAATTTCGTCAAGCAATTTCTGATATTTAGCCTTTTGCTCAGGTGAGCATCTGTTCTCGGAAATTGCGAGGTAAACTGCCTTTACATCGTCCTCGGTGATACTCTTGCCGTCAGCCACTAGCTTCTCAACTGCAAGACGGGTAAGCTTTTCTGCAAGCTTTGAATCCATATCCTTGCCGTAGTTGTTTTCGAGTGCTTCCTTAAATTCTGCAAGTGTGAAGAGCTTTTTATCAAACACAAGTGTTTTAACAGCTGTCATAGCGTCCGCCATATTTGCAATACCGAAGCCCTGAGGACCGGTAAAGTTATAAACGGCGCCGCCCTCCTGCAAGCTCTTTCCTCTGCCGATACAGTCTTCAACCATTGATGACTGGAAGGGAAGCGGACAGCGGCTAGCGTGTGCTAGGTCGATAGCGTTATCGGCATTTACCATAAGCTCGATAAAGTGAATCATCTGAGCCTTATAAGCGTCATAGAACTCGTCAAAGGTTTTCATATCGTTTACATCGCCGGTGCGAGGACCTATTTGTACGCCCTTATCAACACCGTTTGAGAAAACCATTTCGAGCGGTCTACACATATTAAAGAATGCAGCGTCGTGCCAACCGTCAGTCTTGCCTGATTTCTGCGGCTCAACACAACCTATAATATTGTAGTCTCGCGCATCCTCTAAGGTAAGACCTCTGTTTTGGAGAGCGGGAATGATAACCTCGTCGTTATAGTAAGCCGGAAGACCTACACCTGTACGGGTAACCTCGCCTGCACGAAGTAGGAATTCGTGGGGAGTTCCGTTCCAAACACGAACAGAGAAGGAAGGTTGCGGAAGAAGTACGTGAAGTGTTGCATTTATGCAGTGGAAGGATAAATCGTTGGTAGCATCGTTGCCGTAGATATCTTGACCGCCTGCAATAAGGTTCTGGAAAAGACTATAGCCTGCAAAGCCTTCGGCAGATGCTAGGTCTCTTACCTTAGTAAAGTCATTGAGCTTTACCCAGATACAGTCAACAAGCTCCTGAGCGAACTCTCTTGTAATCTTTCCGCTATTTATATCCTTTTCGTAATAAGGATACATATATTGGTCAAAACGGCCCGGAGAAATTGAGTGACCGCTTGATTCGATTTGTAAAAGCATCTGTATAAACCAGAAGGACTGACAAGCTTCATAAAAACTTTCTGCACCGTACTGCGGAACTCTTGAGCAGTTAGCCGCAATCTGTAAAAGCTCATCGCGGCGAACGGGGTTACTCTCGGTTGCTGCCTTGGTTTTTGCAAACTCTGCATATCTGTTGGCAAAGTTTATAACCGCCTCGCAGCTTATGATAACGGCATCTAAGAATTCGTTTCGGGACGCAAAGTCGGGGTCTGCTACGCTAAGCTTTTCTTTAGCCGCCTTTGCCTCTGCGATAATTCCCTTGTAACCGATACGAAGAACCTTTCCGTAATCTACGGTTACATGGCCTATTCCGTTATAGAAGTAGTTTCCGGGGGTAAAAATATTGTGGTCTATAGCGGCGATAGCCTCGGGAGACATATGAGCAGTTGCAAGCTCACTTGTGGTTTTACCTTTCCAGTAGGGGAAAAGCTTTTTAAGAATTGCCTTTGTTTCTTCTGAAATGTAGAAGGGGTCAGCACTGCGGGTAGCAAGAGTATCAAATTCTGCCTCAACCCATTCATAAGAATACTCGGGAAAGAGCTGACAGCTTCTTGGCTTCTTTGTGGCAGCACCTACAACCAATTCGTGAGGTCTTATTGTGATAGGCAGATGCTCAAGAATATGGGCAAAAGCCTTTGCACGCCTTATTATAATAGGTTGGTCTTCGGTTGCCATATAAGATTCTGTAAGAAGGACAACACGCTCCGGCTCAATTTCAGGCATTTCCTCGAACAACTGGTCGATTAAAAGCTGAATTCGGGGGGACTTCTGAATATCACCCGTAAAAGTATACGGCATATAACATACCTCCTAAAGATAGTTTTTTAATGAAAATATAATATAAAAAGTGAAACAACGCTATATATTTCTCACCGCTATCATTTTATAACAAAACAACAGAAAAGTCAATAGCAAAACAAAAGAAAAACACAAAAAAACACAGAAAACCAATAATTTTTGTTTGTTTTAATGCACAAATGACAATTATTGTCAAAAGTAACAAAAGACTTTTACAAGAATAAGATAAAATAGAAGTAATGCGCATAAAAAAGTGCGCCTAAAGCTTTGAATTTTTGAATTTCGGGGTCAATGTTATGGATAACATTTTCGGTATGAATAAAATGAAAATCGGTGAGAGGGCAATAGTTAAAAAGGTCTGCACAAAAGGAGAAATGCGCCGCCGATTTTGTGACCTCGGTATTATCGAGGGAACAGAGGTTGAGTGCGTAGGGAAAAGTCCGTCGGGCGACCCTACTGCATTTTTGATAAGAGGTGCTGTTATGGCTCTGCGCTCAGAGGATAGCGGCGAGGTTTTGGTTTTTCCGATAGATACCGGTGTAAGCTTTGGAGGTAAATTTAATGGGTCTGACTAAAAGCTCGGTAGGGCAAAGCATATTAAAAAGCAAATCTGCCCTACATAATGTATATAACGAGGAAGTAAAAACCGTAGCTCTTGCGGGAAACCCTAATGTTGGTAAAAGTACGCTTTTTAACGCCCTTACGGGAATGAAACAGCATACGGGAAATTGGGCAGGGAAAACTGTAGACAATGCAAAGGGCTACTATAAAACGGCAGAAAACATATACGCTCTTATAGATATACCGGGGACATATTCCCTGATAGCGCGTTCAGCAGAGGAGGAGTGCGCTAGGAATTTTATTTGTTTTGGAGAGAGTGACGCTGTAGTGGTAGTCTGTGATGCCACCTGTCTTGAGCGGAATATGAATCTTGTTTTGCAGACCATGGAAATCTGCAAAAATACGGTTGTTTGTGTAAATTTAATGGATGAGGCTGAAAGAAAGGGAATAAGCTTAGACCTTAACGAGCTGCAAAAAAGACTTGGAACAAAGGTTGTAGGGGTTACGGCAAAAAATAAAAAGTCACTAAGAGATTTCGGCAAGGTTTTAGATAGTGCGGTAAAAGAGGTAGGGAAAGAATATAAAATATCTTATTCCGAGAGTATAGAAAGAGCAATTTCTCTTTTAGAAGCGCCTATAAAAAGAATTGTAGGTGACAGGCTTTCTGCAAGGTGGCTGAGCTTAAGGCTTCTATCAAAAGAAGAAAAGCTTATGGCTGAGGCATCAATGTTTTTAGGTGCGGAAATAGCCGAGGACCAAGAAATAAAAAAGAGTTTACAAACGGCATTATTTGGACTTTCAAATATAGGCATAACGCCCGATAAAATAAGGGATATGGTAGCGTCTGCTGTAGTTTTAGAGGCTGAAAAACTTATTAAAGGTACAGTAAGCTATAAAGGAGAAGAAAGAAATTCCTTTGACCGCAAGGCAGATAAAATCTTCTCGGGTAAATACACAGCGTACCCTATAATGCTATTGCTTTTAGGACTTGTTTTTTGGATTACTGTTGAGGGTGCAAATTACCCGTCGGCAGCACTTTCTGCCCTTTTCTCTGAAATTGAAGTTTTCTTAAATCGGATGTTCAGATATTTTGGTGCACCCGAATTTTTAAGGGGAATTTTAGTGGACGGTGCCTATAAGGTATCATCTTGGGTTGTGGCGGTTATGCTGCCGCCTATGGCGATATTTTTTCCGTTTTTTACTTTGCTTGAGGATTCGGGATATCTTCCGAGAATAGCCTATAACCTTGACGCTCCCTTTAAAAGATGCTCTGCCTGCGGAAAACAGGCGCTTACTATGTCAATGGGATTTGGCTGTAATGCGGCGGGGGTTACGGGGTGTCGGATTATAGATTCAAAAAGGGAAAGACTGCTTGCTGTTCTTACTAACAGCTTTGTACCTTGTAACGGAAAATTTCCGGCATTAATTGCTATAATAACTATGTTTTTTACACTATCCCTTACAGGCTTTTATTCCTCTGCGGTGTCGGCATTAATGCTATTACTGTGCGTGGTTTTAGCGGTTATAATGACTATGCTTGCCACAAAAATGCTCTCTAAAACCCTCTTGAAAGGTGTGCCTTCGGCGTTTACTCTAGAGCTTCCGCCATACAGAAAGCCTAAGATTTTAGAGGTGTTTGTCCGCTCGGTATTTGACCGTACACTTTTTGTCCTAGGCAGAGCCTTAACTGCCGCTATACCGGCAGGAATTATACTTTGGCTTGCCGCAAATATAAGTGTCGGCGATACTACTGTTTTAAGGGCTTTATCTGATTTTTTAGACCCCTTTGCAAAGCTTATCGGTCTTGACGGGGTAATCCTTATTGCCTTTGTTTTAGGGCTTCCTGCAAACGAAATTGTTATACCGATAATGGTTATGGCATATACTTCGGGGAGTGTTTTGACCGAAACTGCAAGCATTGCAGAACTGAAAAATATCTTCATGGCAAATGGGTGGAATGAGGTTACAGCTATTTGTGTTTTAATCTTTTTTCTCTTTCATTGGCCCTGTGCTACAACACTTTTAACCGTCAAAAAGGAAACGGGAAGCTTTAAGTGGTCGGCATTGGCGTTTTTAATCCCTACCGTCACGGGAATTTTGCTTTGTGCTTTAGTATCTCTGCTTTCTAAAATTTAAGACTAAAACTATAAGTTTTAGAGTTTTTAAATCCTGACAAATTAAATTTGTCGGGATTTTTTATATAAAAAATTTCCAAATTTGTAACTTTTCTGTAACTTTTTTCGAAAAACGGGAATATAGCACTTGAAATGTGGTGAAGAATTGTGTAAAATGTATATGAACAATTTGTATTAAAATAAGGAAGTGTTTGTTTATGTCAAATCGTCTGTTTCAAGGCGTCATTCATCAAATGAAGGAAGCTATTGACCGCGTGTTCGGTGTTGTCGATGAAAATGGTATTATTATTGCTTGCAGTGAGCTTACCAGAATAGGTGAGAATCTGTATTTAGCTCCTACTGTTAACCGTGAAGTGTTCACCTATAACGGCTCTACATTTAAGCCGGTTACCTCAATGTCCCAAACTGCGAATTATGTGGTTTTCGTTGATGGAGACGATACCCTTGCAGAAAAGTATGTTTCGGTACTTGCGGTTGCCTTTGCAAACATTAAGTTCTATTATGATGAGAAATACGATAGAGCAAACTTTATCAAAAATATCATTCTTGATAACATTCTTCCGGGTGATATCTATCTGAAGGCAAGAGAGCTTTGCTTTAACAGTGATGTTTCCCGTACAGTTATTCTTGTTCGTACTCTTGAGCCTAATGAGGTATCTGTTTACGATATTCTTCAAAATCTATTCCCCGATAAATCGAAGGACTTTATTATCAGCATAAACGAGAACAATGTAGCCTTGGTTAAGGAAACAAAGACAGGCATTGCTTCTAAGGATATTGAAAATCTTGCTTCTTCAATTGCAGATACCGTTTCGGGCGAATTCTTTGTTCGCGCAGTAATCGGTATAGGAACTACAGTTGATAATCTTAAAGATTTAGCCCGTTCCTTTAAAGAGGCACAGACCGCCCTTGAAGTCGGCAAGGTATTCGATAACGATAAGAATATCATTTCTTATGATAATCTCGGTATTGCAAGACTTATCTATCAGCTTCCTACCACCCTTTGCGAAACATATCTTAAAGAGGTATTCAAGCTCGGCGCTATTGAGAGCTTAGATCAGGAAACTCTCTTTACAATTCAGCGCTTCTTTGAAAACAACCTCAATGTTTCCGAAACCTCAAGAAAGCTTTTTGTCCACAGAAACACACTTGTTTACCGTCTTGAAAAAATCAAGAAGATAACAGGTCTTGATTTGCGCGAGTTTGACCACGCTATCGTATTTAAGATTGCGCTTATGGTTAACAAATATTTAAAGAGCAACCCCATAAAATACTAATTCCGAAAGAGTGAAAAACTTTAATGTCAGATGCAATAATGAATGCTTCTTCACCTGTAATTGAATTTACAGGTGTTTCAAAGACATATATGTCAGGCACTCACGCTCTTAATGATGTAAACATAACAATCAACAGCGGTGAGTTTGTTTTCATAGTAGGCTCTTCGGGTGCCGGTAAAAGTACCTTTATGAAGCTTATTATGCGTGAGGAAAAAGCGAATACAGGCTCAATCTATGTAAACGGCTTTAACCTTATGAATTTGCCGAGAAAAAATGTGCCCATGCTCAGAAGAACAATGGGTATCGTTTTTCAGGACTTTAGACTTATCCCGAATATGAATGTTTTCGATAATGTTGCCTTCGCAATGCATGTTGTAGGTGCATCGGGCAGAATTATAAGGCGTGAAGTATCAAAGGCGCTCAGCAAAGTAGGTCTTGGCGATAAGGCGCGTTCTATGCCAAATCAACTTTCAGGTGGCGAGCAACAGCGTGTAGGCCTTGCGAGAGCTTTGGTTAATTCACCAAGTCTTATTATTGCGGACGAGCCTACAGGAAATGTAGACCCGAATATGTCCTATGAAATAGTAAATCTTTTAACCGAAATCAATAAGCGCGGTACTACTATACTTATGGTTACACACGACCATAACCTAGTCAGAGATTTTAATCACCGCGTTATTATGCTCGATGGCGGCAAGATTGTTGCCGATACTGCCGGAGGTGATGCTCTATGAAGCTTGGCAGTGTAAAATACCTTACGGGTGAGGGCTTTAAGAATGCTTGGGCAAACCGTCTTATGACCCTAGCGTCAATCGGTGTTTTGGTTGCCTGTATGGTTATAATCGGTTTAGCTCTTCTCATTTCCGAGAATGTAAACAAAGCAATCGGAAACCTTGAGCAGCAGAATGTTGTTATGGTTTATATGAAGGACTATAATTGGGCGCTTTACAGTGAAAAGACGGACGATGCAGATGCATCCTCCTCTACCTCCTCAACTACTACCGAGGATACAGAAAACGAAGAAAAACCCGATAAAAACGGAATACTTAGCACAGATTATGTAATTCATAACGAAGAAGAGGCAAAGGCTCTTTGCGAAAAAATAGAGAAACTTCCTAATGTAGCATCGGTTGCTTATATTTCGAGCGAAGAAGGTCTTGAAACAATAAAGGAATCAATGCTTGAAGGTCAGGAACAGTACTTCTCTTTCCTTGACGATGAATTCGGCAACCCCGTTTCAGCAGCCGCAAAGGTTACAATGAAGGATATGACAAAGTTCAACGAAACTGTTGAGGCTATAAGAAAGCTTGACGGCGTTGATGTTATTCAGTCACACGGCGATTTGGCAGAAAAGATTTCGTCAATCGAAAAGGGAGTTACAGTTGCGGGCTTTTGGATTATTGCGATACTTATAATAATTTCTCTTGTAATTGTTTCCAATACAATCAGGGTTACAATGTACAACAGAAAGCTTGAAATCAGTATTATGAAGGCGGTAGGTGCTACCGATGCATTCATAAGAATTCCCTTTGTTGTTGAGGGTGTTTTAATCGGTGTTATATCGGCAATTATTTCAGAGGGACTTCTTTACTTCTGTTACAGAGTTGCCACAGAAACCATCGTTTCCACACTCGGCACAACCGACATAGTTCGTTACGGCGATATGGCGGTAATCCTTTTAATTATTTTCCTTGCTATCGGTGTACTTGCAGGTGCGCTTGGAAGTGCTATTATGATAGGCAAATATTTGCGTAAGGAAGGCAGCGAGTTTGCTGCAATTTAAACCGAACGGAGATTTTTATGACTAATTTTCTAAAAAGGTCAATTTCACTTGTTTTATGTATAGCGTTGTTTGTTACGGCTTTCAGCAGTTTTTCGATAAATGCCGCTCCTACTAAGAGCGAAGTACAATCTGAAATTAATAAGCTAAAGCAACAGGCAGCAGCGCTTGATAAGGAAATCAAGAACTTACAGAATAAAAAAGCAAATCAGAAGTCAATTCTTGATGCCATAAACAGAAAAATCGCTAATACTCAGGCACAGATTATGACCTGTAACAATTCTATAAGCTCTATAAATTCAAAAATCACTAAAAACAAGGCAGAAATTGCTAAAAAGAATGAGGAAATAGCCGCAACAAAGCTCGAATTCCAAAAGAGACTTCGCGCTATTTATATGAGCAATTCCGATAGCGCGGTAAAGATTTTATTGGGCGCTGAGGATTTTGCGCAATTTTTACAGCTTACTCAAATGACAGCCACTGTTTCCGCTCACGATAAGGCAATAATGAAGAAAATATCGGCGGCTGTAAAACTGCTCGAAGAAAAGAATAAAGAAAACGAAAAACTTATCGAAGAGCAGGTCGCTATAAGGGCTACTATTGAAGACGCTCAAAAGGTACTCATAGAAGACGAAAATTTAGCAGAAAAGATTTATAACGATATTAAAAAAGAGCAATCTAGCGCAGAAAAAGATAAAGCGCAGGTACAGGCGGACATCAAAGAGAAGCAGGAATATCTTGATAGCTTTAATAAGCCTTCTTCAAGCGTTGGCGGTTCATTTATAAATTCAAAGACAGGCTTTATGTGGCCCGTACCGGGACATTATAATATAACATCAGGTTGGGGTGCGCGTTGGGGCACCTTCCATTACGGACTTGATATCTCAACAGGTTCTATTTTCGGTAAACCCATAGTTGCTATTACCGACGGTGTAGTTTACAGAATGTATACAAGCTGTCCCCACAAGGACAGAGGTTCTCGTTGCAGATGCGGTAGTGGATGGGGTAACCATATAGGCCTTGAACACGGACAAGTCGGTAAATATGAGTATAGAGCAATGTATGCTCATATGAATACTGTAGCTAGCGGAATGTATGTAGGTAAAAAGGTAAAACAGGGTCAGGTTATAGGCTATGTCGGCACAACGGGTGACTCTACAGGCTACCATTTACATTTCGGTTTAAGTAGGAGACCTGCCGGTTCAAAACAGGACTTCGGTTGGGTAAATCCATACGGATATTTTTATTGATAGCCTATGAAAAAATCGTTTAGAGTATTTGCATTTTTATGGCTTTTACTTTGGATGGGCTTAATATTTTTTCTGTCGTCACAAACCGCCGCTGAATCTGCTAAGACAAGCAGCGGTTTTCTCTATAACTTGATATCTGTTCTTTATCCCGAATTTCAGGATATTACGAAGGCCGAGCAGCAGCAAATATTGAGCTTTTTCTCCTTTTACATAAGAAAAGCCGCCCACTTTGGTCTCTTTGGGGGACTAGGCGCCATATCTTTCTTAAACTTTAGCTTTTTTGAAGCTTTTAGTCTTTCAAAAAGGGCTCTGTTTTCGATAGGCTTTTCTTGCTTCTATGCCGCAAGTGACGAATATCATCAACGCTTTGTTGTGGGTAGAAGCTGTGAAATCAGGGATTGGCTGATAGATTCTGCGGGTATCTGCCTTGCGGTTTTGATGCTTACTTTAATTGTCGCTTTGTATCGGAAAAGCAAAAAGAGGGCGAGGGTAAAAATGAAAAAGAGTGAACTTTTTTCGGAATATAAAGACCTACTTTCAGATTTCAGGGAAGAATTTGAAGAAAATAAAGCCCTTAAAAAGAGCTTAGAAGAGCATAAAAACGAGATTGAGCTTTTAAACAATGAAATTTCAGAGCTTAATAAAAAGGAGAAAGCCGAAGAAACATCTAAGTTTTTAGAGGCGGTAGAGCAGATGGATAATATAACAGAAGAAAAATTAGAAGAGCGTGAGCTTAAAGATTACGGTGCTATCATTATAGGAAAAACCGTTATATCCTCGGCTGAATATTCTGCCCGTATTGATACAGAGGATATAGAGATAGCAAATGCCGCAAAGTCTGAAATTTTCGATCGCACAGAGCTTCTTAAGGCTGAGATTTTTGATATAATCTGTTCCGATTATTCACTTGCCTCTAAAAAGCAACAGATGGAAAGGGAATACCGTTCGGCAATAAATGATTTTGACCGAATACTCAGAAGAATATAATGAAAAATTGTTATATAGTAGCCGCGGGTGAGATTTCTCTGCTACCTGAGAATTTAGGTGCAGACGATTTTTTAATAGCGGCGGACGGCGGACTTGAAACACTTATAAAAAACAATATAAAGCCCGATTTAATACTCGGCGATTTTGATTCTTTAGGGTATAAGCCTGAGGGTGCCGATGTTCTAGAGCTGCCAATAGAAAAGGACGATACCGATACACTAGCTGCCATAAAGTATGCAATTAAAAAGGGCGCTGAGCATATATTTATATATGGTGGTACCGGTGGCAGAACTGACCATACTATAGCAAATTTACAGTCATTAAGTTATATAGCTAAAAACAATGTAGAGGGCTTCCTTATATCAGAAAAGGAAAATTTTACCGTTATAAAAAACAAAAGTATTACCTTTTCTAAAAGGGCTAGCGGCAATATTTCGGTTTTTTCGCTTAGCGAAAAGTCGAAAGGCGTAAATATTAAGGGGCTTTATTATGAGCTTTCTGATGCGGTGCTTGAAAACAGTTATCCTTTAGGGGTGAGTAATTCCTTTAAGGGTGAAGAGGCTTGCGTGTCTGTTGAGGACGGCTCACTTTTAATTGTTTTTTCTACCTCACTCGATAATATATTGTAAAAGGAAATTTTTATATTTATGAAAAAAGGCGTAAAGGCAATAGCACTGATTTTAGGTGCGGTATTTTTAATCTCTGCGGGATTTATAATTGCAAATCTAACCCCCGAAAAGAAGGATTTTGACGATTATAAAAACGACCCTGCAGAAAGTTCAAAACCCTCCCTTATATCAAGGCCGGAATATCCGATAAACAAAATAGATTTCAAAAAACTAAAGTCGGAAAACGAAGATATAATCGGTTGGATTGAAATACCCGATACAGTAATTGATTATCCTATTCTTTATAGCGATACCGATAAAGACGGTAAGGACTACTATATAGACAGGGATATGTATAAAAAGAAAAAAAGCGCGGGCTCAATTTTTGTGCAGACGGTTAATTTCTCAAACTTTTCAGACCGCAATACTGTAATTTACGGTCACAATATGTTAAACGGCACGATGTTTGGTACATTAAAGAAATACCGTGACCGCAAACATTTTGACGAACACGATGAAATCAGGGTTTATATCCCGGGACGAATGTTAACCTATAAGGTCTATTCGGCATTTGTTTATACTGATAATCATCTTTTCAGCGATTTTGATTTTGGTAACGATAAGGGATATCAGGAATTTATAGATATGACCTATAACCCGAAGTCAAGCGTTAAGCATATAAATAAAGATGTAAAGGTTACAACAGAGGATAGAATAATAACTCTCAGTACCTGTACTGCTAAAGACGAGGAAAGATATCTTGTAGTAGCAGTTTTACAGAATGAAGTATATACACAGTAAAAAAACGCCTAAAGGGTAATTACCTTTTAGGCGTTTTTTGTTATATTATTCGGTTAAAAATGTTTTTCTATACAGGCGGTTATTACGGTTATATCGTCACGGTGTTGGTCCCCACGTAACCGTTCTGCCCGATTACATATACGCTCTGCAAGAGCTGAAGCGCTTATATCCTTTGCAGTTTCAAGCTCTGTTCTAATCCAGTCGGTGCCGTCACTTACAGCGCCGTCCGAGAGTATTACGAGAACATCGCCGTTTTTAACCCGTATTTTCGCATAATCAAAACCTATGTCCCGTAAAATTCCTGCGGGCAGGGATTTGCTTTCGGCTTTGCCTACTCTTCCGCTTCGGCGGATAAGCGTTGGGGCTGCTCCTGCTTTGTATAGTTCTACTGCCCCTGTAAAAAGGTCAATGCTTACTATATCGAGGGTGGCTAAGGATTCATCGGTGGACTTAAAAAGCATAGAGGAATTAAGTATTTTAAGTGAGCAGTCGTAACCGAATCCCGCCTTTAATAGCCGCATCATAAGACCTGACGCCATTGCGCCGTCAACTGCGGCTCTGCCGCCCGTACCCATACCGTCACTGAGAATTATTATAAAATGACCTCTGCCGTCGTTGAAAGAATTATATGCGTCGCCGCACATTGAAGAACCCTCTGCACAAACCTGACAGACCCCTAAATCCACATCAAAAACGGCTCTCTCAAAAAGTCTTACAATATAAAAATTCCCAACCTCGCTTACAATCGGAACATCAAAATCGCGCTCGCATATAACCGATAATAGCTTCATAATCTGCATTTTGTTGATTTTGGTATCGTCCTTTTTTTCGATTTTAAATTCAAGGCTTGTCCTACCGAATTTATCGGTTATAGCAGAAGACTCGCTTGCAATTAAATTCAAGTTTTTAAGCGCCGAAGTGGCGGTGGCGGCAAGATTTGCATCGAATTTTTGGTCTAGCTTAAAGTCGGCGGCTAAATCGCTTAACATCTTGGAAATGCCTTCAAATTGGTCGGTTACTACGCCCCGCACCTCTTCTATCCGTCGCTCTGCCGCTATTTTCGAGGCATAGCTAGAGTAATGCTTTGATACAGAACTTCCGATTTTGTTAAGGCGGTGGCAACGCTCTTTAAATTCGGTGTTTGTAAAGGTTTCGGGTGAGGCTTCACCCGTTTTTACAGCCTTGGTCATTTCAAAAATGGCGTCTACAGTGCTGTCTCTCCGCTTTTCCCAACAGTGAACCCGAAGATTGCAGCCCTTACAGGTCTCGTTTTCAACCTTGGTGATTAGGGTGTTGTAGTCGGGCGTGTTGATTTTTGATAACTCACGGGAGACCTGTTCTACCGTTTGGCTTACATCAAGTAATGCACTGGATGCAGTATTAAGTCTTAGAATAATAGAATTTTTAAGCGGTTTATTGTTTAAGAACTTTGGCCCTGCAGAAAAAAGTCTTGCTATATAAATGTTGGCGCTTTTTGGCAAGCTTAAAAAGATGGCGCCGCCGAGAGCCGCCTCAATAATTAGTGAAATTCCGCTTATATTAAAGCCTATAGCACTAACGCCTATAAAACAGGAAAAGATAATCGATAGCACCTGTGCGTATTTTCCAAAGGACGAAAAGACACCTGCTATTAGTCCGCCTATTGCATAGCAAAGGGTAAATTCGTTATAGTTTCCGCAGAGCAAAAAAGAAAATGCAACGGCAATACCACTTACCGACCCTCCTAAAATCTTACCGAATTTTGCCGATACCAAGATAAGAATAACGCTCAGTATGTGAGATAGCATAATGCCGCCGCGGTCGACATCCGCAAATCCCATAAGCAAAATGCAAATAACCGTTATAAAGGATACAAGCTCTTCGTGATTTAAGCCCGCTTTGTAGTCGGCAAGGGCTCTGAATGCCTTTGCAATAAAAAATGTACCGCCTGCAGATATTAAAGCTTCGGAAATTTTAAGGGGCAAATCGTAGGTATCAGACCCCATACTTATAAGCGATGTTATAAGATTTACAGAAAAGGATAGGGCACTTAAAAAAATCGGGTTTTGAATTATCTTTTTATATCCCGAAAGCAGAAGCTTTATGGATATTACCGCAAAGATAGAAGCTATGTACCTGAAAGCACCGCCCTCAATAGCGGGCAGAAAGTAACTTATAAAGCTGCCTATTGCCGCCGCCGCAGTGTAAACGGTTGGTGCCCCCGCAAGAAAGGAAATACCAAATGGGGTAAAGGTATTAAGTATTACAGCCCTGGATGCGATAAAGGTTAAAAGACTAACTCCTATATGAGAAATAACCGCAAAACCTATTTCACTCAACCCTATACTTTTAGAAAGATTATTGCCCTTTATAAATTCCTTCATTTTTGTCACCGCCGTTTTTTATTCATTGTAATTATATCTCATAGAGCATAATTTTTTTGTCAAACACCGAGGCAGTTAAATCTTTCTTTTTGTAATATGCAGTATTTTTTTGTTATTTTAGATGAAAAAAGATAAACAGTAGAGGGCGGTGCCCTGAATATATATGGGTTTCGTAGGGGCAATTCACGAATTGCCCGAAAAAATGCGGTTGATTCATGAATCAACCCTACAAAAAATTAATTAATATACATCGTAGAGTGTAAAAAAGGCACTGTCCAAAAAGACAGTGCCTTAAAAGCAATTATTTTATTTTAACATCACACACAGTCAAATTTTTCTCATTTACCTTAAACGAAATTTCAAATTCTGCAAATTCAAAGCCGTATACACGCTCAGGGTCGTTTTGATATGAGGGCCTGGGGTCTGACGCTAAAACCGAGCAGAGAGTTTCTATTTTGTTATGGGGGATTTTGGCTCTTAGCTCTTCAGGGAAGCTTACCGACAGCGTTCTGTCATCTGTTTTTTCGGCAAAACCGCCCGAAGCATTTTCTATGCTATCAGCAAAAGGAAGATAGGGTTTTATATCGTAAATGGGGGTGTTATCCATAAGGTCGGCGCCCCTTACAAAGAGTACAGGACCCTCATTTTTAGTAAATTCTATTCTTTCAAGCTTTACAGCCGATAGACCTATCGGATTTGGTCTAAAGGGCGAGCGAGTTGCAAAAACACCCATTCGTTTATTACCGCCGAGCATTGGGGGACGCACAGTTGGTGACCAACTATCACGCTCGGTCTCGGAAAACTTCCATAAAAGCCATATATGCGAAAAATCCTCAAGGCCTCGCAGAGCCTCTATATTTTGGTATTCTTTTTCGAAAACAATTTTTCCCTCTATATTGTCTATAAGTCCGCTTTGGCGGGGAAGACCGAATTTTGTAGGGAAATCGGTTTTAATATGTGCGATTATCTTCATAAAATTATCCCTCTGATTTTATATCATATACACACATATTATATTTACTAAATTTTAAAAAAGCAAGTTTAATTTGGTGCTACTATATTGTTGTATTCTCTAGCTATTGTGTCCCATGTTACAGGGCCGACCGCTCCCGTTTCGCGAAGTCCGAAAAGACGCTGAAATGTGAAAACCGCATCTCTCGTTTGGGTGCCAAAATATCCTGTTACGGGAATTTCGGGGATTTCGGGGTAAACAGAGCCTATTCGGGACAGATAGGTTTGTAGGTCCCGTACCGCCTCATTTTGCGTACCCTCGGTTAAGAAATATCCGGGGTAGAGCTTTGCATTTGGGTCTGAATATCCGCTTGGAAGTGAGTTTACGGTATCTATATAGAGTTTATCTATTATCCGCCAGGTATCCTCCTCTACAACGCCTGTAACAGGTAGACCATAATACTGCTGAAATTCTCTAACCGATGCGGTGGTAGAGGGTCCGAAATATGCGTCAAGAGGGGGCGGGGTGAAAAAGGGGTTAAAATATGCGATTATGTTAAGATAATACTGCAGAGTTTTAACATCAATTCCGCTCATACCTTCGCTAAGTACTGTAGAGTAGGGCAGGGTTGCTTCCTCTAAAGTAATTCCCTCCGATACAAGCTCGGTAAGACCTTTTACCCCTACATAATAGCGCTTTATCTGATACCAAGTAGCCTTATCGACAATACCCGTTACTTCAAGAGCAAAAATCTCCTGAAATTTTCTAACAGCCGCTTCGGTATCTGTACCGAAAATTCCGTTTTCGGATGCGATTTTAGGAATGGCGGGATAGTTATCTGCAATTCTGTTTAACTGATTTTGTATTATCTTTACATCGTTTGAAGCAGCACCTACTCTAATCGGTGTACCGGGATAGGACTCTTCTACTTCCTCAATGGGTGCGTCCTCTACTATTCTGATATCGTCTCCATAATAGTTTTGCAGTATCTCAAAAGGGGTAAGACCACTCTCTGCCAAGGTTACGGAGCCCCATTGGGACAGTCCATCACAGCGTGAGGTGGTACCGTTGCAAAACTGAGTGAAATAGGGCTGAATGTTACCGAATTTTACTACATAATCGTTAAATATTTCGTCTACTATGTATCCGATATTTTCGAAAACCTCTCGATTTTTTACATATGCCTGGTCAAACTGAGTAGAATTTGTTATATCAAAATTATAGCCTCGGCTTCTGTACCACTCGGTATAAATGCGGTTTAGTGCAAAAGTTATTATGGCGTATATGTTGGCTCTAAGGGCGTCCTCAGGCCAAGTGGGATAAATTTCACTTGAGGCAACATTTTTTATATAGTCAACAAAGGGTACGGTTACATTTTCGGCTTGACTGTCGGGCGAGCCTAAATGCACCGTTATATTTGTAGGAATAACGGGTAAAACGGCTTCGGGCATATTATCACTCCTTAAAGATTATAGTTTTCGTTTTGGTCATTAATGATGGTGTCTTGATTGTTCGATACAGACCGCAAAATCATATCAACATTCTGAAGGGAGGTAACACCTCTGAAGATGGGGAGATTTAAGTTTATTTCGTCTACATATCCGTCGGCTTCTACTAATACATTGTAGCTTGTGTATACAGCTTCGGTTGAGCCTGCACTTTGGGATAATTCACGGCTGGGGGCTGGCAGTGTAAACACCTTTGTCTGACCGCTTTCGTTTGTTATATCGGTATCTATTACCGTCATATCTTCTACACTGCCTGTAAAAATTTTAACCGTAGCTCTCGGCAGAGGGTAAAAGCCTTTTAGTGTAGTAACGCTTACCAAAAGATGTCCTGTGTCATCGTAATTGCTGTCATTTTGCTCGGTTGTATCGGGCAGAGTTCTCGAATTGTATGTTCGCAGCATTTCGGCTTTATAGCGCTCTATAAGTTCCTTATCCATAAAAAACCTCTTTTCCAAAAATTTATGCAAAAACATAGCATTTGCCTAATTAAAGTATATGTTTTTACGCTAAAAAGGTTACTTTATAGAAATTGTTTACTAATTTAAAATTAAATGGTATAATGTATTTAATAATTAAATAATAGCGAGTGATATTATGGAAAAAATTAAATTTGTAAAACTAAACGATAAAGCGATAGTTCCAAGCTATGGAACACCCTTTTCTGCAGGGGCAGACCTTTATGCTCTTTTAGGTGAAGAAAGAATAGAAATAAAATCAGGAGAAACTAAACTTATCCATACAGGAATAGCGCTTCAAATTCCTGACGGTTTGGTAGGTCTCATATATGCGAGAAGCGGAATTGCTACCAAAAGGGGACTTGCCCCCGCCAATAAAGTAGGGGTTATTGACAGCGACTACAGGGGCGAAATTATGGTATCCCTACATAACCATTCCGATAAACCTCAGTTTATTGAAGAGGGTGAGCGTATAGCTCAAATCGTGTTTACCCCGTATGTTGTGGCAGAATTTTTAGAATGTGACACCCTTGACGACACCGACAGAGGAGCAGGCGGATTCGGCTCAACAGGAAAGGTATAAAATAAAAAATCCGTTATCTTTTCTAGATAACGGATTTTTTG
This sequence comes from Oscillospiraceae bacterium, assembly GCA_029227055.1. Taxonomy (GTDB): domain Bacteria; phylum Bacillota; class Clostridia; order Oscillospirales; family Acutalibacteraceae; genus UBA737. The sequence goes on from JAQXZE010000005.1 coordinate 30,459, forward strand.
TTGCCATTTAAATTTATTTTTTAGTTGGAACAGCAAAACGCTCTTGTGCCCCTAAATGCTTTTGACACTTAATAAGACCTTCTTCCATAAGCGCTTTTGTTCTGTTATAGGATTTTTCGGATTTTGTTGCCGCAGAGCCTGTAAGGCCGAATTTATTAGCACCGTCTTTTGCGTTTTCAAGCGGATACATTTGATATTGATACTGTGCGCCGCCTTTATATTTATCAACCCAAATGGGAACTAAATCAACAGAGGATAAAACGGTTGTGCCGTTGCTGTATTTATCAAAGGTATAGTAGAATAGAACGCCGTCCTCTGTATGACCTGACGGGCAGCTATCCATAAGCTCCTGACGCTGATTTGAAACTGCATTTCCTGTAGAATAGATACAAACGGTTGAGTTCTGACTGTCCTCTGAATGAATAATCTCCATTGGTTGCAGTACATGAGGGTGACCGCCAACTATTACATCAACGCCAAGGTTACAAAGCTTTTGAGCAATCGTTTTTTGCCAAGTGTTAGGACCTAGCTGATATTCGTTGCCCCAATGCATATAGAATACTATTGCATCAGCACCGTCGTTTTTCATAGCCTTGATAACATTTTCGGCTTCGGTGTAGAAATTACCTATTTTATCATAAGAAAAGGTATTTATAAGGTTGTTTGCCTCTGCCGCCATAATTCTGCCGTTTAAAGCTTTTCTGCCTGCAGTAGAACAAGCCGTTTCGTATGTGTAGTTTACAATACCGAGCTTAACTCCATTTACATTCTTTACAATATAGGCGGGGTCATCGGGTGTCTGTTTTGTGCCTGTAAAGGCGATACCCTTATTCTTTAAAACCTCGGCAGTACGCTTTAGTCCGAAAAGACCTGTATCATAACTGTGGTTGTTAGAGGTTAAAACAAGATTTAATCCTGCTTCCTTTATAGTATCGGCAAGACTGTCGGGTGAATTAAATACAGGATATCCCGAAAATTTGCCCGATTCAGTACCGCCAAAGGTTACTTCAAGATTTATAACCGATAAATCGGCAGCCTTGAAATATTTTTTAGTGCTCTTAAAGAAGCTGCTGAAATCATAGTTGCCGTCTTCGGTTTTAGCGCCGTCCAAAACGGTACTGTGAATTAAAATATCACCTGTATTTACAACTGTTGCAGAGCCTACTATATAGGGTTCTTTAGGCTTAGCTTCTGAGCTTATATTTGAAGATGTAGGATTATCGCTATTTTTGTTTGGACTGTTAAAGCTTTTTGAAATAGCCGATATAGAAAATACGAGTACCGCAACGGCAACAGCTATTGCTACTGCACAGACACTCAAAAAAATATTTCTTCGGCGGATAGCCTCTTGTCTTTTTGTTCTTTTTTGTGACATTTTGTCCTCCTATTAAAAAAGTCTGCAAAGCAGAATTGGCAGAAAAATTGCAGGCACCGCATTCATAACCTTTATTTTAGTAAGCTTTAGCATATTAAGTGCTATCGCTATTATTAAAAGGGAGCCTATAACCGACATATTTGATATAATAACATCGGTTAAAACGGGCTGAATAAATGTTGCAAGTAAGGTTAAAACACCCTCTATAAAAAGCACCGCTACAGAGGATAGCATAACCCCTATACCGAGACTTGAGGTTAAAGCTATTGCGGCAACACAGTCGATAAGTCCTTTTGAATAAAGAACGGTATTATCGTTTAATATTCCTGAATTAATAGAGCCTACCACCGTCATAGCGCCAACACAGAAAAGTAGGGTTGCCGCTACAAAACCGTCTGCAATTTTAAGCTCGCCTGTACCCTTTGAGATACATTTTTCAATTTTTAGAGCAAGGCGGTTTACAAGAGCGTCAAGGTCAATAAGCTCACCAAGCAGTGCGCCAACCGCCATAGAAATTATTATTACAAGTATTTCGGCTTTTTCGTCAATAATACCTGTTACTCCGATAAAGATTACGCATAGCGCCATTGCCTGCATAAGAATATCCTTGAGCCGCTCAGGTATACCCTTTTTAAAGATTAACCCTAAACCGCTGCCGAGAATAACAAGTAAAAAATTAACAAAAGCGCCGCTTAAAAATATTCTCTCAAGCATAAAAGCACCTCTTTTAAAATATACACCAAAATTCTACGAAAAGCAACAAAAAAAACTCCCGAAAGAAAAACTCTTTCGGGAGGAAATTTTAAGTCTTTGCCATCTTCATAACAATACTATGCGGCAGAATTTTTGCAACCAAGCGGTAGAATTTATAAAAAGTTCGGTTTGTGTAAACGGCGCGGTGACTTAAGGACGCTTTAAGTGCACCCCTTGCCATTTTGTATGGAGATACTCTCGGTAATGTGTCAAAGGTGTGGCTAGCACCCGGCTTAATGTCGGCAACTGATAAAAATTCTGTTTCCATAGGTCCGGGGCAAGCGGCTAAAACATTGATTTTTCTAGATTTCAGTTCAAAGCGCAGCGCCCTCGAAAAGCTCATAACATACGCCTTTGTAGAGGAGTAAACCGTCATTCTTGCATTTGGAGCAAAAGAGGCTATTGAGCAAGTATTTATTATTTCTCCGCCCTCATTCATAAAGGGTAGGGATGCAGAAGTCATAACCGTCAGCGCTTCGCAGTTAAGGCGTATCATACCCTTGTTATCAGAGTTATCAAGGGTGTCAAAATCGCCTAATTTTCCGTAGCCTGCATTGTTTATTAAAAGCTTAACATCAGCGTTTTCTGACCTTAAAAGTTCTGTGTATTTTAAAATGCTGTTATCATCGGTTATATCAAGGGGAAGAACCCTGATTTTTTCGCCAAGGTCTGCCTTTAAATTTAAAAGTTTATCCTCTCTTCTTGCTATAACCCAAATTTCGTCAAGGTCTAGTCGGGTATTGTTCACAAGTCTTGCAAATTCACAGCCTATCCCCGAAGAAGCACCCGTAATTACCGCTATTTTCATTTAAAGTCACCCCGTTTGAGTTTATACTAACTATATTATAATAAATTTCCGAATAATGCAAGTGCGTACAATTTTTGGAGCAGTTGCAGTATTGACTTTTTGCCTTAGAGATAGTATTATATATAAGATAAAAATTTAGATTTTTTGTAGAACGTTTATCTAAAAGGTGGGCTTTTTGTGATAGAAAAAAATATTATTCTGCTTAACAGTCTTGATAGTGTCAGAAAGTTCGTGTCTATAGCTATGGAACGGGATTATGATGTTGATTTGTGCAGCGGAAAATATATTGTAAACGGAAAATCTATAATGGGCGTTTTCAGTCTTGACCTTACAAAGCCTATAAAAATGATAGCCCACTGCGAGAGTGACGATGACTTTTTTGAAAAAATCGAGCAGTTTATAGTTAAAGGCGAAGAGTAATTTACAGTCGGCGGCTGTCTTTTAAAGACAGCCTGTTTTATTGTGAATACAACAAGGTTCCGGGCACCCGCCCGCAATTTTAATTGCGTTTGGCGGGTCGGGTTCTTACTATTTTAAAGGAATTTGATATTGATGGATTTTTTAGATTTAAGAAGACAGATAATTGAAAAAGAATACGGAAAAATGAACGACCGTCAGTTTGAAGCGGTTGTAACTATAAACGGTCCGCTTTTGGTTTTGGCGGGGGCTGGCAGCGGAAAGACTACCGTGCTTGTAAACCGAATTGCAAATATTGTGAAATTCGGTAACGCTTATAATAGTAGCGAAGTTGGATTTTATACCGATGAGGATTTAAAGCTTGGTATAGATTATCTTGAGGGCAGAAGAGAGGATTTGCCTACTTCGGCTTTTTCCGTAAATGCGCCTCGCCCTTGGGAAATTTTAGCCATAACCTTTACAAACAAGGCGGCAGCGGAGCTTAAAGAGCGAATAAATGCAAAGCTCGGCAGTGACGGCGGTGAGGAAGTAGTTGCAGGCACATTTCACTCGGTATGCGGCAGAATTTTGCGCAGATTTGGTGACCAGATAGGCTATTCCTCGCACTTTACGATTTACGATACAGACGACCAACGCCGTTTAATGAAGGAGATAATGAAGTCTTCTAATGTAGACGAAAAGCTTATCCCACTAAAGAGTGTTTTAGGGGAAATATCTCGCGCAAAGGATGAGCTTATAACCCCCGAAGAGTATGAAGCTTCGGCAGGCTCAGATTTGCGCAAAAAGACAGTTGCAGGTCTTTATAAAATCTATCAAAGGCGATTAAAGGATGCCGATGCTATGGATTTTGACGATATGATTGTAAAAACTGTAGAGCTTTTCGACAGTTGTCCCGATGTACTAGCCTTTTATAATAACCGCTTTAAGTATGTAATGGTTGACGAGTATCAGGATACAAACTATGCTCAGTTTGTGCTTGTAAGTATGCTTGCAGGGGGTAGGGGTAATTTGTGCGTTGTCGGAGACGACGACCAAAGCATTTACCGTTTCAGAGGAGCAACAATCGAGAACATACTTAATTTTGAGTCACAGTTTAAGGGTGCTAAAACTATAAGTCTTGAACAAAATTACCGTTCAACTGCGACTATTCTTGAAGCCGCTAATGCTGTTATTAAAAACAATCTCGGTCGTAAGGGTAAAAACCTTTGGACAGACGGAGAAAAGGGCGAAAAAATTACAGTTTATACAGCGTTAGACGAGCGCGCAGAGGCAAAATATATAACCGATGCAATACTCGAAAGTGTTAGAAACGGCAACAAGTTTTCGGACCATGCGGTGCTTTACAGAATGAATGCACAGTCGGCATCGATAGAAGGTGTGTTTGCCCGAAGCGGTGTATCATATAAGGTTATAGGCGGTTTTAGGTTCTTTGAGCGAAAAGAAGTAAGAGATATGCTAGCCTATCTTAATCTTATAAACAACCACAGTGACAATGTGCGTCTTAGAAGAATTATAAACGAGCCAAAAAGAGGAATAGGGAATACCACCGTAAACAATGCTCAAAGCATTGCGGACAGTCTGTCCATTCCGATTTTTGAGGTTTTCTCCCGTGCTGACGAATTTGCCGCAATTTCACGAGCCTCAGCTAAGCTCAAAGAATTTTGTGCGATGATTAATGACCTTACAGATATGTTAGAGGAAGCAGAAATCAGCGAAGTTTATGAAGAAATGCTTATTAGAACAGGCTATAAATCAGCCTTAGTAGCGGCAGGCAAGGAAGAGGCAGACAGGGTAGAAAACATCGAAGAGTTAGGTACTGTTATAAAACAGTATGAGCTTGAAAATGATGAGCCTAGTCTTTCCTCATTCCTCGAAGAAATTGCCCTTGTTAGTGATACCGATTCCCTTGATGAGAGCGACGACAAGGTTGTTCTTATGACCATACATTCGGCTAAAGGCCTCGAATTTAAAAATGTTTATCTAATCGGTATGGAGGAGGGCGTTTTCCCCGGTAATCAGTCTATTTACGGTGGAGAAAGCGAAATTGAGGAGGAAAGGCGGCTCGCCTATGTTGCTATAACAAGAGCTAAGAAAAATCTTGTTATTACAAACGCCTCTACCCGTATGCTTTACGGCTCAACAAACAGAAATTTGCCATCAAGATTTTTAAGGGAAATACCCGAAAGTCTTTGCGATATCTCAGCGGCGGTTTCGGGATATTCCGCTGCCTTTTCCTTTGGCGATACATATTCTCAAAGGTCTTCATATTCTCCGGGAGGCTTTGGAGATACTCCGCAAAACAGAAACGGCGGCTCTTATCTAAAGGGCTCTTATTCTGCTGAAGAAAAGCCGAAATCAAGTGGGGCGGGCTTCAAAGCGGGGCAGACTGTAGAGCACAAAACCTTTGGCAGAGGTCTTGTTGTTTCGGTAACGCCTATGGGTGCTGATTCTATGCTCGAAATAGCTTTTGATAATGTAGGCACTAAAAAACTGATGGCAGCGTATGCAAAATTAAAAATAATTTAATATTTTTAGAATTGAATTTTTACAGTTTATAGGTATAATTAAAAGTAGATATTATTTTTATTAAGGAGGGATTACTTTGCAGGCGAACTCTAATATTGTAAAGAAAACCGCTAGAGCGGCACTTAAAGACAATTTCGTAAAGGCAATATTCTTTTGCCTTACAGTAGTATTTTCTATGCTAGCAGTTTATATTATTGAAACCTTGCTTTGCATTGTTTTTCCCGATGTCATAGCGAGCGTTATAGTTGCGCTTTTGTTAGTGTTTTTAATAGCTCCTTTAATGCTCGGTATGCTGAGAGCTTTTTGGCGAATAATGTGGAATTCGGACGATACGGTAGAAGTGGTGTTCTACTATTTTTCATCACGAGAAGAATATGAAAGGTCGCTAAGGCTTATTTTCGGAATAGTTTTTAGAACCCTTTGGATTGGATTTTTACTCTTTTTGCCCGCATTATTTACGGACGCACTTTCGTCTGTCAGGGTTTATGAGTTTTTCGGTATGTCGGCGCCGTCCTTTGCCTCTAATCTTTGGGTGCTTTCGGCATTTTTAAAAATTGCTGCCCTTATAGTGCTCTATATAATTACGCTTAAATACTATTTGGCGCCATTTTTATTTGTGGCAGACGGTGAGATGGATGCCGCCGAAGCAATTCATAAGTCAACACTGCTTTCAAGGGCAACCGCTATCGACTTTTTGCTTTTAACCTTTAGCTTTTTCGGTTGGTTTTTAATTTCCTTTACCGTTATACCCGTTATATTTACAATACCGTATTTTATTATGTCTTATATAGTGCATTCAAGATTTGCAGTAGCAAATTATAATAAGGTGGCTAAGCAGTTTAGTAGCGGGGAAGATGATTTTCAGTTCTCTGCAGAAAGTATTGAGCTTTAGCTTGAGGAGTAGTTATGAAGGGTAATGCTTTTTTAAAATGCTTTTACATTCTGGCTGTCGTAATACTGCTTTTTAATGTGATAGCGGCTCTTGTGGACGAATTCGGCTTTTCGCCCGAAGAATTACCAATGGGCACTTTAAGCGGGGAATTTATATCTCCCTCGGGTGATAGAAAAATATCGGTTTACCGAGTGGAGAACTGCCTCGGTGTTGCGGTAAGGGCTGAATATGTGTCTTTAAAAGACCAAAACGAGCATAAAAACATTTATTGGCAGACCGATACCGATGTTATAATGGTTAATTGGCTTAATAACCGTTCGGTTAATATAAACGGTGTAACCCTTAATGTTGAGGGTGAGTATGTCTATGATTCGAGGCGTGCTTCTTCCATTTTCCGTGAGGGCTCTCTTGAGGGTATAGCGGGTGACGAACTACTCAATGAATAGTATAGTTATGAAAAAGAATGATATAGTTGACCTTGTTATTGAGGATATGTCTGCAGAGGGAAGCGGAATAGGTAAGGTAGATAATATGGCGGTTTTCGTTCCACTTACCGCTGTAGGCGATAAACTCAAGGTACGAATTGTTAAGGTAAAAACTAAATATGCTTACGGTATAATTGAGGAAATTATATCTATGTCGCCTGACAGAATCAATGTTGATTGTCAGGCTTTTTCTCGTTGCGGAGGCTGTGTTTACAGACATATATCTTATGATAGCGAATGTAAAATAAAATATAACAGGGTTTACAATGCAATAAAGAGAATTGGTAAGGTAGATATGCTGCCAAAGCCTATAATCTCGGCTATAAATAGTGACAGATACCGCAATAAAGCGCAGTATCCGATAAACGAAAACGGAGATACAGGATTTTTTGCAACCCACTCACACCGCATAATTCCTTGTAGTGACTGCCTTTTACAGCCGAGCGAATTCTCCGCCGCTTCAAAAGCACTTAAAAAATGGATAAATGAAAACGGAATATCTGTATATAACGAGCAGACCAAAAGTGGAACAGTTCGGCATTTTTATCTTAGAAAAGGCTTTAAAACAGGGGAGATTATGGCGGTTTTGGTCTTAAACAAGTCTACTGTTAAAGCAGAAAAACTGCTTGTTGAAGCGTTAAAACAAGCACTTGGAGATAACCTTAAAAGCGTTTACCTTAATATAAATAAAAAGGATACAAATGTTATTTTGGGTGATGAATGCCGCCTTATATACGGAAAAGAGTATATAACCGATATTCTTTGCGGTGTATCCTTTAAAATATCGCCGCTATCTTTCTATCAGGTTAATCGCGATATGGCAGAGCGGCTTTATAAAAAGGCTGCCGAATATGCAAAGCCTGAGGGTAAAAAGATATTAGACCTTTATTGCGGTGCAGGTACAATAGGTCTTTCAATGGCAAAGAGGGCTGAGTCTGTAATCGGTGTTGAAATAGTGCCCGAGGCTATAGAGGATGCAAAACAAAATGCAAAAGACAACGAAATAGAAAATGCGCGTTTTATTTGCGCGGATGCCGCCGAGGCTGCAACCAGACTTTCAAAAGAGGGAATAAAACCCGATATATGTATTTTAGACCCACCGAGAAAGGGCTGCGATGCAGAACTTTTAGCCACCGTCGCAGAGGATTTTTCACCCGAGCGGATAATATATGTTTCCTGTGACCCTGCAACACTGGCTCGCGACATCGAAATTTTAAGGGCATATAATTATGAACTTTTAGAATATACGCCTGTTGATTTATTTCCGAGAACTTCGCACATAGAGGTCTGCTGTTGCTTATCAAAAGAAAAACAAAAGAATATGGGCTAAAACGCCCAAAGTATCTTAATATTATCGTCGTATAATTCGATACGGTCTATAAGGGAATGTATTAACATACGCTTAGCGTCCATATCGTCACCCGCTAAAATAACGTCGGCGGTTTTTAAAATGTCCTTTGTTTCGGCAAGGGACGTTTTTTTATTTTTGTCAGCATTTTTAAGCTCGTATAATTCTGTTTCTAAGCTGTTACGCTCGTCGTTTAACGCTCCTATACGCTCTGCTATTTTTTCCAACGGTATAGACCCTAACTGGTACATATCCATTATTTTATCGAGCTGTACGGAAATATCAGCTATACGCTTTTCTAAAATAATGCGCT
>JAQXZE010000006.1 GCA_029227055.1 Oscillospiraceae bacterium
TAGCGCTTGAATTTTCGCCGTTTAAGTCAACCGAAAAGTCAGTTTTTGCAATCTGCTCGCCGTGTGTCATAAGATTTTCGCGGATAATAAGGGTTGCTTCATTATCAAGGAAAGCATTTGTAACACGGTTTGTGGAATCAATACCCTTAATTTGTGTTGTTTCCATTTCTAGCGTGCTACCCTCACCTAAGTGGATAATGGTAGCTGGATTCATAACCCTGCCGCCCTTGCCATCACCGTCGCCGTAATGACGCTCTACATACTTAACCTTTGAATTCTTACCGACAAAAAAGCTATGAACACCGTCGTGACGGGATTCTCCGTCTCCGCAGTTATGAATTCCACAGCCTGCCATTATAACAATATCACAATCGTCTCCGATTATAAAATCGTTATAAACGGTTTCCGCAACACCACTTTCACTTATAATTACAGGGATATGCATTGTCTCCCCTACGGTTTTAGAGCGGACGGTTATATCTATTCCGGGCTTGTCCTCTTTAGTTTTAATATCGATATTTGGGGTAACACTACGCTCTAAAAGCTTACCGTTAGAACGGATATTATAAGCGCCGTCAGGTGTACCCTCCATATCGGCAATTATTTTTAAAAGCTCGAGTTCGGTATTATTCATTATTTATCCTCCCCCATACGCTCGGTTAAAATTTTGCAGGCTCCCCTTGTAACATCAAGAAGGTCAGGTAAAATTTCAGATTTTTCACCATACGCCTTGAGCTTACCCGATGCTAAAACAATAATCTTATCAGCAATATCAAGAATTCTCTCCTGATGCGAAATAATGATTATAGAGCCGCCGAGTGTACTGTGCATCTTTTCAAAAACTCTTATAAGATTGCTAAAGCTCCATAAATCTATGCCGGCTTCAGGCTCATCAAAAAGAGAAACCTTTGTTTGCCTTGCTAAAACGGTTGCAATTTCAATACGCTTTAGCTCGCCGCCTGAAAGGGACGCATTAACCTCGCGGTTTATATAATCCCTTGCGCAAAGACCTACCTGAGACAGATAATCGCAAGCATCACTAATACTAATTTCTTTACCTGCGGCAAGGCGGATTAAATCGTGTACAGTAATTCCTTTAAAGCGTACAGGCTGCTGAAAAGCAAAGCTTATTCCCCTTTTTGCACGCTCGGTAATAGAAAGGTCGGTAATATCCTCACCGTCAAGCAAAATCTTGCCTGAGGTGGGCTTTATTATACCTGCTATAACCTTAGCAAGAGTAGACTTACCGCCGCCGTTAGGACCTGTAATTGCTACAAATCCGTCTTCAATTTTTAGGGATATATCCTTTAAAATTTCTTTGACACCGTTTTCGCCCTCGGCAGAAAAAGAAATATTCTGAAGTTCTAACATAAATTCCTCCAAATTTGATGTAATTTAATTCATTATACCCTTATATTATACATTTTTTTGTCACAAAAGCAAGAGTTTACTAAAAACAATAATATTGCAATAAAAACTCTTTGAATTAAGTCTTTTTTTGTGTTATACTAATTGGGTTGAAAAAACTTTAGGGAGTCTTTTTGTTATGGAAATCATTGAAATATTAAGTAAGGAATTTACTCTTAAAAATTGGCAGGTAGAAAACACCGTAAAGCTATTAGATGACGGAAACACCGTGCCATTTATCGCAAGATATCGTAAAGAGGCTACAGGCTCACTTGATGACCAAATTTTAAGAAGTCTTGCAGACCGACTCACCTATTTAAGAAATTTAAGCGAAACTAAAGAAAAAGTTAAAGCGGCTATTGAAGAGCAAGGCGCTTTAACCGAGGAATTAGCTGCCGCTATTGATGCTGCCGCTACTCTCACAGAGCTTGAGGACTTATACCGTCCTTACAAGAAAAAGCGTAAGACGAGAGCGTCTGTTGCAAAAGAAAAAGGGCTAGCCCCTTTAGCCGATATGATTTACGAGCAAAGCCCCGATTCTAAAGAGCCATTAGCTTTAGCGGAAGAATTTATAAATTTAGAGCTCGGAGTTGAAACCGCCGAAGATGCACTCGCAGGCGCTATGGATATTATTGCCGAAAAGATTTCCGACGATGCAGACATAAGAAAGCGTATGCGTTTTGTTTGTATGGCTCACGGAATACTAACCGTAAAGGCGGCAGACGAGGATTTAGATGTTTACGAAATGTACGCCGATTACAGTGAGGCGCTATCTAAAATTCCGGGTCACAGAATACTCGCAATAAACCGCGGTGAAAATGAGAAAAAATTAAAGGTTTCAATCGATTTTGACCGCGAAAAAGCAATGTTTATTATATCTAAAAACCATATAAAAGAGGGTTCCCCCTCTACAGAAACGGTTCGTCTTGCAGCGGAGGATGCTTATACAAGGCTTATATTTCCCTCAATAGAGCGAGAAATAAGAAACGAACTAACCGATAAAGCAAGCACCTCTGCAATCGGTGTGTTTTCTTCAAATCTAAAGCAGCTTCTTATGCAGCCGCCCGTTAAAAATAATGTAACCATCGGTCTTGACCCAGGGTATCGTACAGGCTGCAAGGTAGCAGTAATAGACGGTACGGGTAAGGTGCTTGATACTGATGTTATCTACCCCGCTCCTCCTCACAATAAAATCGAAGAAGCAAAGAAGAAAATTACAGCGCTTGTTAAAAAATATTCGGTTAAGAACTTTGCTATCGGAAACGGTACTGCAAGTCACGAAACCGAAGTTTTTGCTGCAGATTTAATAAAGGAACTAAACTGCGGTATTACCTATATGATTGTAAACGAAGCGGGGGCGAGTGTATACTCTGCCTCTAAACTTGCAGCCGAAGAATTCCCCGATTTCGATGTATCCTTAAGAAGTGCGGTATCAATCGCAAGGCGACTTCAGGACCCGTTAGCAGAGCTTGTAAAAATAGACCCCAAGGCAATAGGTGTTGGACAGTATCAGCACGATATGCCACAGGCACAGCTTTCCTCTGCCCTTGACGGCGTTGTTGAATCCTGTGTAAACTATGTTGGCGTTGACCTCAATACCGCGTCTGCGCCCCTTTTATCAAGAATTTCAGGACTTTCAAGTACAGTCGCTAAAAATATTGTAGCCTACAGAGAGGAAAACGGCAGCTTTAAATCGAGAGCTGAGCTTAAAAAGGTATCAAAGCTCGGTCCCAAAGCCTTCGAGCAGTGCGCAGGATTTTTGAGAATTGTTGACGGTAAAAATCCGCTTGACGCAACCGCCGTTCACCCTGAAAGCTATGATACTGCAGAAAAGCTTATTCAGAAATGCGGTTACACAAAGGACAGCATTAAGACTGGCGGAATTAAGGGCATCAGCGAGAAAATAGAGAAAAAAGGAATTATAAATCTTGCAGAAGAATTAAGCGTTGGTGTTCCAACCCTTACAGATATAGCGTCAGAGCTTGAAAAGCCCGGCCGTGACCCTCGTGATGAGCTTCCTCCCCCACTTCTTCGCACCGACATTATGTCTATGGAAGATTTAAAGCCTGATATGGTAATTACGGGAACCGTTAGAAATGTAATAGATTTCGGCGCCTTTGTTGATATCGGCGTTCATCAGGACGGTCTTGTCCACATATCCCAAATAACCGACCGATTTATAAAGCATCCGAGCGAGGTTTTAAAGGTTGGAGATATTGTTACGGTTAAGGTTTTAAGCGTTGATGTTGCCAAAAAGCGCATATCGCTCACAATGAAAAAGGACTGATATTTTGAAATACAACAATATAAAGGGCAGTTTTATACTGCTTACTGCCGCGTTTTTATGGGGAATGGCTTTTGTAGCTCAAGGTCTTTTAGCCGAAAGCGTTCCGCCCTTTGCCATTAACTTTTTAAGGTCATATATAGCGGTAATATTTCTTTTAGGATTTATATTTATAAGGGATTTTAAGTCTAAAATTCCGCTTTTCCCAAAAGAAAAGCCTGATAGAAAAAAACTTCTTACAACAGGTCTTTTTTGCGGAATTGCAATGTGGGCTGCTACCAATTTACAACAGTTTGGAATAGGGCTATATCCAAAAGGTGTACCGAGCGAAGCGAGGGCAGGATTTCTTACCGCTTTATATGTAATACTCGTTCCCGCCGCTATGATTTTCTTTAAAAGGCGGGTACATATTACGGTCTGGCTTGCAGTTATAATTTCTATTGTTGGAATTTATATTCTTTGTGCAAGTGAGGGCTTTAGCGGTATTTACTTAAGCGATATTCTGATTATTCTATCTGCAGTAGCCTTTACAACCCAAATTCTTATTGTGGATATGTTGGGTGCTGACCTTGACGGTGTAAAGCTATCACTTTTACAGTTTTTCGTTTGCGGCACGATAAGTCTTTTAACCTCTCTTATTTTAGAGCAAAATACATTTACTTTAAGCGGCGTGATTGACGGCATTTTACCGCTTTTATATCTCGGTATTGTTTCAAGCGGTATAGCTTACACTCTACAGATTGTCGGTCAAAAGTATGCAAACCCTGCCATTGCCTCGATTGTTATGAGTTTAGAAAGCGTGTTTGCAGCACTCGGCGGACTGATGTTCGGAAAAACCTTAGCACCCCACGAAATTATAGGCTGCAGTATTATGTTTGCCGCAATAATTATTGCTCAGATTTCTGATTTTTTACCTAAGAAGGTAAAAGCATAAAAGCAAAAGAGCTTTGCAGTTTTTGCAAAGCTCTTTTTTCATTATTTATATTATCTTTCTTTTCCGATAAAGAATACTGCAAGTGTACCGGGTCCTGCATGGGCAGCAATTACAGGGTCGATATAATTATAAACAACTTCCTTTACGCCGTATCTGTTTTTAATTTCATTTGAAAGAGAAATTGCATCTTCCTCGCAGTCGCCGTGTACTATAAATACGATTTGATTTTCAATATCTATTGCCTTTTCTGCGATAGACTCTACAAGCGCATTCATAGAAGCCTTTCTACCACGCTCTTTACCTGTTACATAAAGCTTTCCGTCGTTTGCACAGTGAAGCATAGGCTTGATATTAAGTATTGAGCCGAATACTGCACTAGCACCTGAAAGTCTTCCGCCGCGCTTTAAGAAGAAAAGGTCTGAAAGGGTGAAAATATGGCATATAGAAAGCTTGTTGTTTTCTACCCACTCTGCTATCTCATCAATGCTTTTACCCTCGTTTTTAAGTTTAACTGCATAGTGAACGATAAGACCCTGACCGAGAGAAGCAGCCAAAGTATCAACCACAACCATTTTACGCTCGGGGAATTCTTCTTTTAAATCTTCAACAGTATTTACTATGTTTTGATAGGAACCTGAAAGACCTGAGGAGAAGGCTAAAACAAGTACATCTTCCCCTGCTTCTAAAATAGGTCTTAAAACATTGGTGCACTGCTCGTTTGTTACAAGGCTTGTTGTAATCTGCTCCTTTTCTCGAAGAAGAGTATAGGTTTCTTCATAGTTGGTAGGAACATTTTTTTCATAACTTACATATTCCTTTCCGCGTATGTAGTAATTAAGTGAAATTATTTCTACGCCATATTCCTCGATTTGTTTATCAGTAAGGTTAGCGCAAGAATCGGTAACAATTTTAAAAGACATATAGTTTTCCTCCAAAAATTTCTTATAAAATTATTATAGACAAAACTATCAAAAATTGCACCCTACTATAAGAATTTTAAATTCTCTTATCAAAAATATTGTCGGTAGAGTTTTTAAAAAACACTCTACCGACAATAGAAACCGCTTAAAACAGGGGTTCAAATGCCGAATATTTCCGTTTCGACATCTATTAGCATATCATTAAGCTTATCAAAATTCATTGAGTTTATATAATACTCCTCTAAAACATCGTGCGAGGATTTTGCCTTTTTCAAGACATAAACTGCTTCTTCAATAAGTTCACCGAATAATCTTTTATTAAAACGGCGTTTTTCTCTATGTTTGGACATCGCCGCCATATCGATAAATCTCCTCGCGTGTATTCTTCTATTATCGCTTTCAAACTTTAAAAAGCTGTTTTCGGTTAAAAACGCAAGGCTTAATTCGGGGATTAATATGTGGTCAAAAATGGCAGACGGCATAAACGGATTTTTAATTGAAATAATTTCATATCCACAAATTTTAGCAAAATTTCTTACCGTTTCCATAATAATAGGTGCAACCGAAAAATATTTATCCGAAATTATTACCTTGTTTTTATAGTCGTGATTTATTTCGTCGGTGAAATTTACTATTCCCTTAGGGGTTATACCCGTAATAAATCTTATACTTTCGAGTGGTTCGCCATTCTTTTTAGGCTGAATATATTTACGGCACAAAAGATGTGCAAAACTCGATACCTTTTTCGTATTAACAAAGGATGAGGCAAGATTTAAATTATCCGAAAAAATCTTACCTGCCGCCAAAAGATAGCTTGATGCGGTTCTGTGAATAAGCTTATTTTTCAAGGTGGCTTCTATTATTTTTTCGCGGTTTGAATATAATTTCTCCGAATCCCAACACTGACCGAGATTTATTATATTCTCGCACATACCCGGCAGTTCAGGTTCTATCGCGTGGGGCGGTGTTCCGTCAAGAACGATAACCTTTTTATCTTTAAATATTACACCGTCCAAAGAATCGGGGTCAGAGCTACAATAGCAGTATATCGTATCTACTCCCCTATTCTCTGCCGCTTTGGCAAGTTTTTTCATAAAGGAGGATTTTCCCGTTCCGGGTCCTCCTTTTATTACATAAGCCCTCCAACCGTCAAGCTTATCGTAATTATCCCTGAAAGCCGAAACAAATCCCTCGCAGGAATTAGACGCCAAAAAGTATTTTTTAAGAATTTGCACCGTAAATACCTCCGATATATGATTATATCTTATAATATTCTTAAAATATATTTTTTGACACCGCGCAGAATTTATGTTATACTGTATTGGCTTTGAGTCGACTGTGCGGTTGCGGACGATATTTTCGTCTGAGGAAAGTCCGAGCCCCACAGGGCAGAATAGCGGCTAACGGCCGCCGAGGGTGACCTTAGGGAGAGTGCAACAGAGATATACCGCCGTATTTTACGGTAAGGGTGGAAAGGCGAGGTAAGAGCTCACCGGCTGTATGGAGACATTGCAGTCCTGTAAACCCTATTCGGAGCAACGCTGACTGTGGCTATACATTTGCCCGATGTGCCACGAAAAGCGGCTTGAGTGTAGGAGTAATCCTGCATCGAGATAGATAACCGTACCTGACAGAACTCGGCTTATAGGTCGACTCAAACCTAAAACCAAAAAAGACTGCTAAGGATTTTTCCTTAACAGTCTTTTTTCATTTAATTAGTTTTCAGGGTATTTAATCTTCTTTACCTTGAACTGTCCTGTAGCGTATTTATCTTCCTCTAACTTTAAGGTCTTTATAAATTCGTCCATTGTCTTTTCAAATTCGTCACCCTTAAGCATATTGCGAACAGTTAAATCCATAGAATCGAGGTAATAGGGGTCTGCTTTGATTTCCTTTTTGATTAAAAGAACAAGTCCCTTCTTTTCATCGAGTTCAACAAGCTTAATTTCATTTATCTTCATTTTCTGAACGGTTTTGAAATGGTCAGAAGCGTAATCTGTTTTATCGGTACCTAAAATAGTTGCATACTTGTCCTTAGGCTCAAGCTCCTTTTTATCCTCTTCCTCTTTTTTATCTTCGTCCTTCTTATCCTCTTCGGGCTTTATACCGTTATGGTCGTTATATACCTCTTCGAAAGACTTCTTACCATCTTTTAACTCTTTATAGTATTTATCAAACTTTTCTTTAAGCTTCTTTATCTCATCCTCTTTAAGACCATCAAAAGATGCCTCTAAAACATTTGCAATCTCGAAATTCTCATAAAGGGATTTCTCAATATCCTTAGCGGGAATTTCCTTTTCGCCGCCTTTTCCGTATACATGCTCAAAATAAGTACCTGAATAATTGCTATCAAGCATATATTGCTCATAGGTGTTATAAGAAATACCGTTGGGCTCTAAGAGGGTTTGATATCCGTAGTTATACCAATAATATGAAGCATAAGACTTGGTGTTTGTTACGGTTCCGTCCTCAACCTTAAGTTTTGCATCGTCGCACTTAATCTTATAAGCAGCAATCTTTTTAAGACTTTCAAGGGCAGTATCCTTAACCCAATCAACATACTTTTTACCGTCTATTTTCTTTGAAAAATAATCGATTTCGGTATCTGTTTCTTTTGCCTCTTCCTGAACCTTGCTTCTAGCCTCTCCGTCAGCCATAACAAGAGCGCACATATAATATGCAGAGGTAAACTCAACACCGTCAACAGTTACAGCGATTTCGCCCTTTTTGTGACAACCTGCAAAAGAGAAAAGCATAGCCAATACAAGAAGCACTGCAAATACTTTTTTTAGACTATTCATAAAATAATTCCTCCATGGATTAAATAATATATTAATTATATAACGAAACTGTCAAAAAGTCTACAAGAATTTTAAATTTTTACTTAAATTGACTTTACAAGCTCAGATACAAGCGAATTTATACGCTCACCTTTTCTAAGTCTTATATTAAGAGTAGGCGTATTGCTTGCCGAAACAATAAATCTCTCTGCAAATTTTTCGCTGAGCTTTGATATAAGCTCGGTATTAAAGCTTTTTACTTTAAGGATAACAAAGCTTTGATTGCTTATAATTTCGGTAATGCCTACCGCTGCCGCTTTATTTCTTAAAAGAGCTATATCGATAAGCCCCATAACTGCGCGCGGCGGCTCACCAAATCTATCGCAAAGCTCGTCTATAACATCGCTAACATCGGCATCATCCTTAATATCAGCTATACGCTTATAAATGCCGAGCCTTGCCGACAATGATTCAATATAGCTTTCGGGAATATGCGCCGAAACATTAAGGTCTACAGTACATTCATAGGTTTCGGGTGTTTCAACACCGTTTTCCTCATTTACCGCCTCGGATAAAAGCTTTAGATACATATCGTATCCAACCGCTTCCATATTGCCGTGCTGCTCTCCACCTAAAATACTGCCCGCTCCCCTTATTTCAAGGTCGCGAAGGGCTATTTTAAAGCCAGAACCAAACTCGGTGTATTCCCTGATAGCTTCAAGTCTTTTGGTAGAAATTTCGGATAGCTGTTTGCCTCTTCTAAAACAGAAATATGCGTATGCCCTTCTCGGTGAACGACCTACCCTTCCCCTTAGCTGATGAAGCTGGGATAGACCCATACGGTCGGCATCCTCGATTATAAGGGTATTAGCATTGGGTACATCTACTCCCGTTTCAATAATTGTTGTGCAAACAAGCACATCAATTTCGTTTTCAAGGAGCTTTCGCCAAATTTCAGAGAGTTCATCCTCTGACATTTTTCCGTGCGCTATACCGACCTTGGCCTCGGGTATTGCCTCTTTTATACGAGAGGCAACCCTTGTTATATCGTCCACCCTATTATGAAGATAGTAAACCTGACCGCCTCTTCGCATTTCCTTTTTTATAGCATCAAAAAGAAGCGAATTGTTTTGTTCTATAACATAGGTCTGCACAGGATAGCGGTCGCCCGGAGCTTCGTCTATTGTAGACATATCACGAAGTCCCGACATCGCCATATTAAGCGTTCTCGGAATTGGGGTTGCGCTCAAAGTTAGTATATCGACATACGGATAAAGTTCTTTAAGTCTTTCCTTTTGGGCAACGCCAAAACGCTGTTCCTCGTCTATTATAACAAGTCCTATATCCTTAAAGGCAACATCCTTTGATATAAGCCTATGAGTGCCGACCACCATATCAATTTTGCCTTTTTTAAGGTCGGATACTATTTTTTCCTGCTGTTTTGGGGTGACAAAACGGGAAAGCAGCTTTACCGTTACGGGCATATCGCCAAATCGCTTTAAAATGGTATTATAGTGCTGCATAGCAAGTATGGTAGTGGGAACCAAAAGAGCACACTGTTTACCCTCGCTTATGCACTTAAATGCGGCTCTGAGAGCTACCTCGGTTTTGCCGAAACCGACATCTCCGCAGAGCAGTCTATCCATAGGAACTGCCCTTTCCATATCGGTTTTAATTTCATTGATACAGCGCAATTGGTCCTCGGTTTCTTCATACTCAAAACGGGCTTCAAAGTTGCTTTGAAGGTCGGTATCCTCAGAAAAAGCATATCCCTTTACCGACATTCTTTTTGCATACAGTGCCGTTAACTGACGCGCCATATCCCTAACCGCAGCTTTAACCCTTGTGCGTGTACGCTGCCATTCACTACCGCCGAGCTTATTGAGCTTTATGTGTCCCTCTTCTGTTGCGGCGCCTATATATTTAGACACCAAATCAAGCTGAGTTACAGGCACATAAAGTACATCTGTACCTCTATATCTGATTTTTATATAATCCTTTGTGATACCTGCATTTGTAATTCTGTTAATACCGTCGAAAACACCTATTCCGTGTATGGTATGAACTACATAATCGCCCTGTTTTAGCTCATCTAGAGAGCCTATTGCCTTGGCGTTTTTTGGGCGTTTTTTTACCCTTTTGAGTTCTGCGCGAATGTATTTATGAGTATAAAGCAAAAAGTTTAATGACGGAATTTCTATACCTGAAGAAAGTCCCCCACAACAAACCGTAACTGCGCTCGAAGAAACAGCTTCAGGATATGCCTCGAAATTTGCAGATATCCCCTTTTCATTAAGCTCAAGCGTTAATACCTTTGCCGCCTTTTCTTCGCCCGCTAAAATTACTACACTGCCGCCCTTTGAAAGCGTAAATGAAATATCATCCTTAAGTATATTTACATCACCGCTCCACGCAGTTGAGCGTTTATAATTAAACTGAATAAGGGCTTTTAATTTGCTTTCATAACTGCTTGACGCAAAGTTTTCAAAAAATACCGCTTTTTCGGTTTTTTCGTTAAATTCTGCCTTTGAGAGCCAGAGCTTAGCGGTTTGTTTATTCAAAAATCCGTTTTCTAATAATGCCTTTGCATCCTCTTCTTGCTGCCAGATAAAGTTTTTGAGGCGCTCTTTTATATTATTTGTTTCACATACTATTAAAAGACAATCCTCAATATAATCGAAAACGGTGGCTTTTTCTTCATAAATTACAGAAATATATCTATCGGGTGACGAAAATACACCTGTTTTTAAAGCCTCAATATCGCTTTCAATTCTCTGTTTTTGCTCGTCGCTGAATTTATATCTTGATGATAACAGTTTTTCGAGCTTTTCGGCTAAATTATCAGGCGAATAGACAATTTCTCTTGCTGTACCGATTTGTATTTCTCTAGCCGCATCTCCTCGCCTTTGAGAGTAAATATCAAAGGCAGAAATACTATCTATTTCGTCTCCCCAAAATTCAATTCTATAAGGTGTTTCGGCATTTACAGGGAAAATATCAACAATTCCGCCCCTTACAGAAAAAAGACCTTTTCCGTCTGTTGCTTCACTTCTTACATATCCGCTATCTATTAGTTTTACAATGAGGTCATTTATATCAATTTCCTCTCCAACTTTTAGAGAAAAGCGTGATTTTTTGAGTATTTCGGGCGGTAAAGTGTACTGCATTGCCGCATCTACAGATAAACAGAGCAAGTCAAAATCCCCATCCAGAAGACCGGATAGGGTGTCTACTCTTTTATATTCATATTCCCTCGAATATCCCGAAAAATCGTTCAAATTATAATCCCTTGAGGGTAGCATAAGCACCTTATTTCCTAGGGATTTCAGATTATCGGAAAGTTCAAAGGCGGATGCTTCATCATAGGTTAGAAGCACCGTTTTTTTGTCTGTGTGCGCCCTTAAGGCAGAGGCTAAAACCGCTTTATGAATGTGAGACAGTCCGTAAGCTGCAAGTGGCAGATTGGATTTTTCAACATTTTGTAAAAGTTCTCGGTAATCAGCATCCTGTCTTAATACTTCACTCAAAAATTTCATAGCATCAACCGTTGTATTTATTCATAGCAGAGTCAATCCCCCGCTTGATTATCTCTTCGACCGCAAGACTTGCTTTATCTAAGGCTTTTTGGAATTCTTCCATTTGTTCACCAGGGATTTTTCCAAGCACCCAATTTTTTAAATCGTATTCAGGGTTAGGCTTCTCGCCTACACCGATTTTAACACGCATTATCTTATCATTACCTAAAAGCTCAATGATATCCTTAATGCCGTTATGTCCGCCGTGGCTTCCCTGTCTTCTCACTCTTATTTTTCCAACGCTAAGAGAAATATCGTCAAAAAGAACGATTATATTAGAAACGGGAATTTTATAAAAGGACGCCGCCGCAACAACCGCCTTACCCGAAAGATTCATAAAGGTTTCAGGCTTTAAAATAAGCACCCTTTTAGAGCCGATATTGCACTCTCCGTAAACCGAATCAAATTTATGCTTATTAAAACTGCCGCCGTTTTTATCGGCAATTTTATCAATAGCCATAAACCCCGCATTATGACGGGTTTTTTCGTAGGTAATACCGGGATTGCCAAGTCCCACAACCATATAATCATAGGTTCTTTTATTAAAAATCATCACTTTCACCCAATATATATTAGCATAAAATAAAGGTTTATTCAAGAGTTTAAACACCAAAATATAAAGGCTGCTTTGCAAGTACCCTTTGGGTATCGCAAAACAGCCTTGAATTTTAGAGAAGATCAATATTTAAACTTATCTCTAGCCTTATAACTTGTGTGTAAAGCTTTGTGAGCCTTATGATCGCCGAAGCCGTCAAACCACTCCTCATAAAGTGCCTTTACAACGGGAGACTCATGTGACTTACGGATAGCCATAGAAGCATCCTGATCATAAAGAGCCCGAGCACGAACAGCCTTAAGGTCAACAGTATCACGAACATACTGAGGCTGAATCGGCTGACCGCCGCCGTTTACACAACCGCCGGGGCATCCCATGATTTCAACGAAGGTCCAACCCTGAGGATTGCCATTCTTCATCTGGTCCATAACGAACTTCGCAGCGCCGGCACCGGATGCTACTGCAACCTTAATATCGTTACCTGCGATATTAACAGTAGCTTCTTTAAGTCCGCGAGTGCCTCTTACAGCGTCAAATTCAATTTCTGTATTGTCCTTGCCTGTGAGCCAGTCGTTAGCTGTACGGAGAGCTGCCTCCATAACACCGCCTGTAGCACCGAATATAACTGCAGCACCTGTATCTTCACCCAAGGGGCTATCAAACTCTTCATCAGGAAGAGCAGTAAAGTTAAGACCTGCACGCTCGATCATACGGGCAAATTCTCTTGTAGTAAGAGCGATATCAACATCAGGAACACCTGCAGCTGACTGGTCTTCTCTACCGATTTCAAACTTCTTAGCAGTACAAGGCATAACAGATACAGAAACTATATTCTTAGGATCAACGCCTGCTTTTTCTGCCCAATAGGTCTTAATTACAGCACCTGCCATCTGCTGAGGAGATTTACAGGTAGAAAGATGATTAATCATATCCGGGAAGTAATATTCACAGAATTTAACCCAACCCGGTGAGCAGGAAGTAATCATCGGTAATGTACCGCCGTTCTTAATACGCTCAACAAGCTCATTAGCTTCCTCAACGATAGTAAGGTCAGCACCAAAGTCGGTATCAAATACCTTATCAAAACCAAGTCTTCTAGCAGCGGCAACCATCTTACCCTCAACATTAGAGCCAATCGGCATACCGAAGCACTCACCTAAGGTTACACGGATAGAGGGAGCTGCCTGAACAACAACAACCTTTTCGGGATCTGCAAGAGCTTCCCAAACCTTATCTGTATCATCCTTTTCAACAAGTGCGCCTGTAGGACAAACTACAGTACACTGACCGCAGGAAATACAGGGAACCTGATCCAAATTCATATTGAATGCAGAACCGATATTTGTGTCAATACCGCGGTCGTTAGCGCCGATAACGCCTACGAACTGCTCGTTACAAGCAGCAACACAACGACGGCAAAGTACACACTTATTGTTATCTCTTACAAGGTGAGGAGTTGAATCGTCAATTTCATACTTAGGCTTAAAGCCTTCAAATGCAGACTCATCTACACCATAATCACGGCAGAGCTTCTGAAGCTCACAGTTAGTAGAACGAGCACAGGAAAGACACTTCTTATCGTGTGTAGAAAGGATAAGCTCTAAAGTAGTTCTTCTTGCCTTGTGAATCTTTTCGGAGTTAGTGATAACCTCCATACCCTCAGTTACGGGATATACGCAGGCAGTAACAATTCTAAAGCCTCTACCCTCGTTAACCTCAACAACACAGATACGGCAAGCGCCTATCTCGTTCTTTTCTTTCATAAAGCAGAGTGTAGGAATTTCAACACCAACTGCACGGGCAGCCTCTAAGATAGTGGAGCCCTTCGGTACGCTTACAGCAATACCATTTATTTTTAAGTTAATCATATCCATTATTTTTCGGCTCCTTTCTTAATTTTTACTAATAGCTTTAAATTTACAGTTACCCATACATACGCCGCACTTGATACATTTTTCGGTATCAATCTCATAGGACGGCAGCTTATGACCGGGAGCAATGTAATCGGTCTTAGTGATTGCATTAACAGGGCAGTTCTTAGCACACATACCGCAACCGATACACTTATCTTTATCAACAACGAAGGAAAGAAGATCCTTACATACGCCTGCAGGGCACTTCTTATCAACAACGTGAGCGATATATTCTTCACGGAAGAATTTAAGAGTAGCAAGTACAGGGTTTGGAGCTGTCTGTCCAAGACCGCAGAGAGAGTTCTGCTTAATGTAATTGCAGAGTTCTTCGAGTCTGTCGATATCCTCAAGAGTTCCCTTGCCCTTTGTAATATTGTCAAGCATTTCAAGAAGTCTCTTTGTACCTACACGGCAAGGAGTACACTTACCGCAGGACTCATCAACTGTAAACTCAAGGAAGAACTTAGCCATATCAACCATACAGCTGTCCTCGTCCATAACGATAAGACCGCCTGAACCCATCATACAACCGATAGCTGTAAGGTTATCGTAATCAACCTCTGTATCAATAAGGGAAGCAGGGATACATCCACCGGAAGGACCACCCGTTTGAGCCGCCTTAAACTTCTTACCGTTCGGGATACCGCCGCCGATATCATCAATGATAGAGCGAAGGGTTGTACCCATCGGAATTTCAACAAGACCTGTATGCTCAATGTTACCGCCAAGAGCGAATACCTTAGTACCCTTAGATCTTTCGGTACCCATAGAAGCAAACCACTCTGCGCCGCGTAAAATAATCTGCGGAACGTTAGCGAAGGTTTCAACGTTGTTTTCAACTGTAGGACGGTTGTAAAGACCCTTAACTGCCGGATAAGGCGGACGGGGACGGGGTTCACCGCGGTTACCTTCGATAGAGGTCATAAGAGCAGTTTCCTCACCGCAAACGAATGCGCCTGCACCGAGACGGATATGAAGGTCGAAATCAAAGCCTGAACCGAAGATATCTTTACCTAAAAGACCGTATTCACGAGCCTGATCGATAGCTATCTGTAAACGGTTAACAGCAATAGGATACTCAGCACGAACATAAACATAACCGATAGAAGCGCCGATTGCATAACCTGCAATTGCCATAGCTTCGATAAGGGTATGAGGGTCACCTTCAAGGAGTGAACGGTCCATAAATGCACCGGGGTCACCTTCGTCGGCGTTACATACTACATACTTCTGGTCAGCCTTGTTAGGAGCACAAAGAGCCCACTTGCGACCTGTCGGGAATCCGCCGCCGCCACGGCCTCTAAGACCTGAATCGGTAATAACCTTAATAACATCCTCGGGTGTCATTTCGGTTAAAACCTTACCTAAAGCAGCATAACCGTCCATAGCTATGTATTCATCAATATTTTCGGGGTCAATAACACCGCAGTTACGAAGAACTACACGGTTTTGAGTTTTGTAGAAAGCTGTATCGTTAAGAGAAACATTTGCAATGTTTTCAACAACCTCTTCACCTGTATCGCTGTAAACAAGACGCTCAACAATACGACCTTTTAAAAGATGTTCTTCAACGATTTCCTTAACATCATCTGCAGTAACACGGCTGTAGAATGTGCCTTCAGGATATACGATAACAACAGGACCCAAAGCGCAAAGACCGAAACAACCGGTCTGAACAAGCTTAATTTCTTCGGAAAGACCGAATTCAGCAATATTCTTTTTGAATTCTTCCTGTATTAACTTACTGCCTGAAGAGGTACATCCGGTACCGGCGCAGATAAGTACATGTGCACGAATCATAATTATACCTCCAAATTATTTAGCCTGATATTCACCGATTGTATATTCTGCTACAACCTTGCCGCCTTTAAGGTGCTGCTCAACGATTTTGCTAACCTTTTCAGCGGTCATTTTTACATAAGTAACCTTTTCCTTGTCGGCCTCAAAAACCTCTACTACCGGCTCAAACTCACAGATACCGATACAGCCTGTCTGAGAAACTGTAACCTTACCTGAAAGACCTGCATTGTTTACCTGCTCGGTAAAAGCGTTAAGAACCGGACGAGCGCCTGCTGCAATACCGCAGGTAGCCATACCTACAACTACACGGATATCACCGCTGCCTTCACGAAGAACAACCTTATTCTTCATCTTGTCCTTGATAGCCTGAAGCTCTGCCAATGATTT
>JAQXZE010000007.1 GCA_029227055.1 Oscillospiraceae bacterium
GATTTTGAGGTAATAAGTAAGAGGTAATAGTGAAGAAGTTTCGGTGTCGGCTTTGCCGACAAAACATAAAAAATCTGTATAAGTTCAATCCTATACAATAGAATTTGGTTGTGGGTTCGGAATTGTCTATCCATTCCAAAATAGTAGCATCAACCTTCACGGTTGGTGCTTTTATTTTTTAGTTTGTTATTCGGTGGGAATCGAACAAGGAGCAATAAAAAAACAGTCCGGTGGACTGTTTTTGCGACGCGGCAACGAGCGACAGCGAGGCGATAGGCGCGGGAGCGCCGAGAGAAATTCCCATCACCCGCTCCAAAAAATCTCGTTCTTCGGAACGAGATTTTTTTATCCATTGCGAAAGCAATGGCATATCATCACGCGTTAGCGTGTATATCATCAAAGGCGGTATGCAGCCTTTGTCTCTCATAACACCATAGGTGTGCATAAAAAACCTTTCGCAATGATGATATGCAACGGTTAACACCGTTGATGATATACAAGACTTCGTCTTGATGATATGCACGGCTTCGCCGTGATTTAATATGTAGGAGTTCAATTCTTAACAATGAGTTTGACGATGACTTCGGTTTTGTTCACCCATTTTAAAATGAAAGCATCAACCCTTGTGGTTGGTGCTTTTATTTTTTAGTTTGTTATTCGATGGGAATCGAACAAGGAGCAATAAAAAACAGGCAAGCGTATAATACTTACCTGCTTTTTCTATGTTTGATTAATTTTTATATCCTCGCAACGCCGGTTTCTTTTGCTACCTTAGCTAAAGCTTCTGCTACAACCTTTGCTACTCTTTTATCGAGTGCAGAGGCGATAATGTTTTCCTCGTTAATTTCATCGTCGGGAATAAGAGAAGCTAGCGCATAAGAGGTTGCTACCTTCATTTCTTCGTTTATAGAGGAAGCTCTGCAGTCGAGAGCGCCTCGGAAAATACCGGGGAAAGCAAGAACATTGTTTATTTGGTTAGGGAAGTCTGAACGACCTGTACCTACAACCCTTGCGCCTGCTGCCTTTGCAATGTCAGGCATAATTTCAGGTGTTGGGTTAGCCATTGGGAACAAAATAGCGTCATTTGCCATAGATTTTACCATATCTGCAGTTACAAGGTTGGGTGCTGAAACGCCTATAAATACATCAGCGCCTGAGAGGGCATCTGCAAGACTGCCTTTTTTATGCTCAAGATTTGTTACCTTAGAGATTTCTTCTTGAGCCGCATTATTGTTTTCATCGCCTTCGCAGATAATACCGAAACGGTCGCAGAAGGTAAGATTTTTCACACCCATATTCATAAGATGCTTGCCTATTGCAATACCTGCTGAACCTGCACCGTTTATTACCATCTTGATTTCTCCAATTTGTTTTTTAACAAGCTTTAGAGCATTGATAAGTGCTGCGGCAACAACAATGGCGGTGCCGTGTTGGTCGTCGTGGAATATCGGAATATCGCAGATTTCTTTTAGTCTGCGCTCGATTTCAAAGCATCTAGGTGCAGAAATGTCCTCTAGATTAATTCCTCCAAAGGAACCTGAAAGAAGATATATTGTGCGGAGAATTTCGTCAACATCCTTTGACTTTATGCAAAGAGGGAAGGCGTCTACATCGGCAAATTCTTTAAAGAGTGCGCATTTTCCCTCCATTACAGGCATACCGGCTTCGGGGCCTATGTCACCAAGACCTAAAACGGCAGTACCGTCGGTAATAACAGCCACAAGATTTGAACGGCGTGTAAGCTCGTAGGATTTATTTATATCCTTATTGATTTCAAGGCACGGCTCAGCAACACCGGGGGTGTATGCTAAAGAGAGGTCTTCTCTTGTGTTTATTGGCGCACGGGAAATAACCTCGATTTTGCCTTTCCATTCATAATGCTTTTTTAAAGATTCCTGTCTGATATCCACGCTTAATCCTCCCAAGGAAATTTGTACTGTGTAAGACCCAAAGCATCGCGAACTTCGATAATTTCTTTTTGTACAGACTCGTTTATCGGAACGCCGTCCTTACGGGCAAGACAAATTTCATATTCCTTTTCACCCGCGGTGTAAATTCTGTCGGCGCCAGGGGCTTTTTTAGAAGCACGCATACTGCGGCAAATGTCACCGGCTTTTTTACGGGCAACTTGCTCTCCCATAAAATGTTCGGTGTCAATAGCTATGAACCAATGTCCTAATTGATATGGACGAATATTACCATTTTCATCTTTACCGTCAAGGTCCTTACCGTAAGCGCCGTCCTGTAAAATGGAGGATAAAAATTCAACTGCTAAAGCAAATCCGTAACCTTTATATCCTGCCAAGTCTTCACCGATACCGCCTAAGGTTGTAAGGGCAGCAGTGCCGTTACGGATTTTTTTGAGGGCAACACCTGCATCTCCCTCAACAGCTGAACCGTCGTTAGCTATAATAGTACCGGGATGAACTTCCTCGCCGATTCTTTCATAATACTCTACTTTGCCGTTTTGGGTGATAGAAGTGGCACAGTCAAAATTGAAGTCGAAGTTTTCGTCGGTTGGAACACCGATTGTAAAAGGGTTAGTGCCGAACATACCTTCAACGCCGTGAGTTGGGGCAACAGAAGGACGAGCATTCGTACCGGTCATACCGATGCAGCCTGCTTTTGTAGCCATAGTAGCGTAGTATCCTGCGATACCGTAGTGACAAGAGTTACGAACAACTACCATTCCCATACCGTATTCCTTTGCCTTTGAAATTGCCATACTCATAGCTTTATAGCCTATAACCTGACCCATACCGTGATGTCCGTCAATGACAGCGGTAGTGGGAGTTTCTTTTACTATTTCCATTTTAGTAACAGGCTGCTGAATGCCAGCCTTGATTCTATCAAGATAAATCGGTTTGAAACGGTTTACACCGTGAGATTCGATACCACGTTTATCAGACTCTAAGAGAACATCGGCACAAATCTCTGCATCCTCTTTTGGAATACCGTAGCCTACGAATGCATCAATTACGAAATTGGTGATTGTTTTCCAATCGACTATATTTGTTTTTACCATTTTTAACCCTCCGTAAATTTCATAAAAATAGAGCACACTAATCCCAAAGAATTAATGTGCTCTCTAATTACTCCAAATGTATTATAACATAATATTTTTAATATTGCAATAATTTTTTTGCTCAAATACTACTCTATCTCAGTATAAACAATATGCTCTATTTCTAAAAGTTTTTCAACATCAAACGGCTTTTTAGTTTCTATTGCAAGTTGTATGCCTAAATGACCTGCAAAACCGCTTTTAGGTGCCAAAGTGTGAAAGGTCAGCGTAATGTTGTTTTCTGCCTTGATACGCTCAATAAGCTCGTTGGTTATATACATATCATCAATTTCTATGTAAATACTACCGTTTAGTTTTTTTGCTTTTTCAAATTTTCCTAGTAATATAATGGTAAGTAGATATAATACTGCTACAACAATAGCACCCGAATAAAAGCCTAAGCCTATTGCTATTCCAATAACACTTGTTGTCCATACACCTGCCGCTGTAGTAAGTCCTGTTATTATATTGTTGCTTTTCAAAATTATCATACCGGCACCCAAAAAACCGATGCCAGATACAACCTGTGCAGAAAGTCTTAAAATATCACCGTTGCTTAAAAGATAATTTCGGGCATATAAACCAATCATAGAAGTAAGAGCAGAACCTATGCATACAAGAATATGAGTTCTCATACCCGCGGCGCGACCGTGACGGGCGCGTTCGCTACCTATAAGCAGGCCGATTATTATAGCCAATAATGACCTAAAAATAACTTTAATTAAAAATAAGTCCAAAGAATTTCAACCTTTCTTTTATCATATTTTAGTAATTGCTGATATATTAAATATACCAAAGCTCACTTTTACCCGTAGATACAGCAAAGGCGCCTAATTTAAGTGCCTGTTCAATTTCGCTCTTGGTTTCTATAAGTCCGCCTGCGATAAGGGGGATATTGCAGTTTGAAAAACGCTCTATAATTTTTCCTATTACACCCGGCATAATTTCTACAATATCGGGGCAGCTTGAATGTATAACATCGTTTATACTTTTTACACCTTGTGAATCGTAGGCAAAAAATCTTTGAACAGTGAGAAGACCGAACTCCTTTGCCATTCTTATAAGATTTGCACGGGTGCTTATAATTCCATCGGCGCCACTGCGACTTAAATATTCAATTCCGCTTCTATCCTTTCCGATACCATCACTTAAATCAATTTGGATAAAAATAATTTTATTTCTATTCTTCGCAATATTTATCTTTTCTGCTACATTAAGCAAATTTCCACCAAGTAAAAATATTACCTTACATGGTGATTTGACCGCCTCTTCAAAGATTTCATCATGAACTGCCGCTATAACGGGATTGTATTCAAGATGCTCGTATAGTTCTTTTTGAGTCATTAAAACACCTCACTTATATTGGCACAATTTTGGTTGACTAAAAAACAAAAGCAAAAGAACACAACGACACCGCGCGCTCTTTTGCATACTCTAAATCTCTAACATAATTATATATGATCACCTAAACATTGTCAAGGAATTTGTGCTTTTTTAATTAAAGTAAAAACTAGATATTTTTAATCTTATTTCCACCCGAGACCGTTGATTTCGTGGGCTCGCTGAATTGTTACGAATGCCTTTTCGTCTGAAGTCTTTATTATATTTATAAGCTCGTTATACTGATTAAGTGAAAAGGTTACCATAAGCATTTTTTTATCTAGTCCTGAGTATCCGCCTTTGATATTTAAGATGCTTGTTGTGCGGTGTAGCTTTTCGTTGATTTTTTTATTGATTTCATCGTAATTTTCTGATATTATCTGAGCGGTAAAGGCTTTTGATTCGCTGAGAAAGAGTCTATCAATTACGAGTGAGCTTATAAGAGCTGATACTATTCCAAGCAAAGTAACAACCAAATCTTTTATAATTAAAAGGCCTAATACTATGGTTGTAGCGTCAATAATGAAAATAACCTTTGAGCTGCGTGCACGCTTTACAAATTTGCAGATTATAAATGCTATTATATCAATGCCTCCTGTAGAACCGCCGCCTAAAAAGGCAAGAGAACACCCAACACCTACTAATGTTCCACCAAATACAGAGGCTAAAATCACCGAAATTTCGGAATACTGCGAGGCACTTAGATTAAAAATGCCGCCTAAAATTTCGGGATTTAAAAGTCTTGAGAAAAGACTTACTCCAAAGGGATATATAATAGTAGAAATAAGTGTCTTTATACTAAACGCCTTTCCTAAAAATATTATTCCAAGCACAAAGGCTGACCAGGCTAACAAGCTTATTAAAACATCTACCGTAATATACTTGCTTTTGATAATGTTCTCAATAATTATAGCTATACCTGAAATTCCGCCTACAACTAGATTATGAGGTACGATAAATACAGCGGTTGAAAAGGATAAAATCAGAGTACCGATAACTACAAGAGCAATTTTTTTAATTTTAAACA
>JAQXZE010000008.1 GCA_029227055.1 Oscillospiraceae bacterium
TTTCTCAAATCAGAAACCGGTTTAATATTAGGCATAATATTTCTCCTTTCATTATCTGCTGATAATATTATACATTAATTCTTCGTAAAATTCAACAACAAATTTTAAGAATATTTTGTGTTATTATAGTGGTTCGATTAGCCTATGTATTTATTTTTTAATGGCATTTTAATAACACTCGGGAACATCAAGGGAGGTTGGTGTTAACTTAAAGCAGGGTTACAACGGTGACCTTACTTCTAAGCAGGCTGGCTCTATCGGCGGACAGATGGTTAAAAAGATGATCGAGTCTTACGAAAACAGCATGAAGTAAGATTTTATATTAAAACGAGGGATTTTCGATATGAAAATCCCTCGTTTTCCTTAATTTTTATTTCCTTTTTTCTCTAAAAAAAGTTTTCTAGTTACAAAATTATAAATCATAATAATTGCTGTTGCTGCGATTTTTACAACTCGGTAATCCCAACTGATTATATCCACTCCGAGTTTCATAATCAGTTCTGTTAAAATAAGCCCTATTACGCTGAAAAATACAAATAGGATAAAATTCCTTTTTTTATTATTTTGGCAGTCTACATCAAAGACGAAAACAACACTTAAAACATAATTTACAACAACCGAAACACTAAACGCTATTGCAGACGATACGAGATAATTCACCTTAAAAGCTTCGGTGAGAAGGCTCAGTATCGCAAAATCAATAAGAAAGCACAGAAAGCCTACCCCGCCGAATTTCACTAGCTGAAGCATAAGTTTTTTCATTTAATTTCCTCTAAAATTTCTTTACCGCTTTCAAGGACAATATCAGGTTTATCGGGCGAATCATTAAGAATTTCTTTTGTTGTCTCCCCTGACATAACAAGAATTGTAAGTGCTTTAGCATTTATACCCGATTTAATATCAGTATAAATTCTATCCCCAATTACTGCACACTCATCGGGCTTTATTCCGAATTTTTCCATAGCAAGCTGTGGCATTAACGGAGAGGGTTTTCCGATAAACACAGGTCTTTTACCCGTAGCATTATAAAGCATATCTGAAACACTTCCGCAATCAGGAACACTTCCAAACTCTGTAGGGCAAACATAATCGGGATTAGTTGCTATATACGGCAAATCTCTCGTACATAACATTTTTGAAATATCAAAGAGCTTTTTAAAGGTAAGTTCTGTATCAAAGCCTAAAACAATAGCATCTACCTCGTCAACATTTTCAGTAACGGTAAAACCGTTTTGCCTGAGCTCTTCCTTAAAAGAATCTGTTCCGCAAACATAAAGCTTTGCATCTTTATGGTGCTCTTTTAAATACAGCGCTGTTGCCTGTGAAGAAGTTATAAAATCATAATAC
Organism: Oscillospiraceae bacterium; assembly: GCA_029227055.1. Classification (GTDB taxonomy): domain Bacteria; phylum Bacillota; class Clostridia; order Oscillospirales; family Acutalibacteraceae; genus UBA737. Next base: position 1,348 of record JAQXZE010000008.1, read on the forward strand.
TCAGCATCAATTCCGAGTTTTTTAAGCTTTTCAATATATGCGTTAACACTTTTTGAGGAATTATTTGTCATAAACAAATAACGTTTTGACTGTTTTTTTATTTCTGATAACAGTTCTTTAGTAAAATCAAAAAGCGTATCACCTAAATAAAGAGTGCCATCCATATCGAAAAGGAAAAGTTTAATGTTTTTTATTCTGTTCAATGTCTCAACCTCATTCTCAATGATTGTCTACATAAGTTTTTATCATAAATATAGCATTAGATATACACAAACGAATTATCAGCTTATTCTATAATGTCCGATAATATCATTTCTTAATTCTAAAATATCTTCTTCATAAAACTTTTGATGTGGGTTTGCATGATGTATAACAAAAGGTATACCGTATTTATTTCTCTTATCCGAAACAATTCCAATATGCTTTTCAAATACTATTATATCTCCACCCTGCCATTCCTCTATTTTTGATATATCAGTAGTCAGCGATATCGCATTGTTATCAAAATATGTTTTTAAATTTCTTACCCTTCTAAAATCAATATTTTTATCGACAACATCAACATTATAATCAATCCGATTATTATTTATATCCTCATTAACTAATTTCATCAAATCGTATCCTGCATCCTTTAATCCAAAAGCCACTACATCGGTACATACACCGTATTCATCATTCGGATACCCTGTTGAATAATATTTACTTTTGTATTTTGGCTTTGTAGAAATATAGATTCTAACATTTTGCAATATATCTGTTTGGTCATCAATCCCGTCATTATCTTTATCTATACTGCTTATATAAGTTTTAATGTTAAAATGAGCATTATTATATTTAACATGAGGTATGAAATTGAATAGGTAGAGAATATATGTTAAAATAAGCAACAAAACAAAAAGTAAAACAAATATTAGTATCCATCTTTTCTTCATCATACCATCCCCAAACATATTGCCTATTTTGTATACTATACCATAAAACAAGTGAAAAGAAAAGAGAAAGTCGCATAAAAGCGACTTTCCTTTCTAAAGAATAATATCTATCTGTTATCATTTGAATCTATTATACATTTCTAAACCTTGTAGAATAGTTAAAAGGCAAACAAGGCAGTTGCAACGCAGGCTCCCGCAAGGGAGATCCACTCTTTTGCGCTGATACGCTCCTTAAAGGCGAGCGCCGCAATAACCGACGAAAGAACGATTACTCCCCCTGACACGAGGGGAAATTGAACAGAAGCCGGCACATTTACGGCTGCTTTCAAATGCAGAAAATTACCTGTATATGCAACAACACCGAGTGCCACCATAAGAAAAAACGGCTTTCGTTTGAGCGTTTTTTTGCTTTCTTCCCACTTAGTTCTACCGTCTTTCAAAAGGAATAAGAGCAGCAACACAAAGCTAAATATTGCCATAATCCCACAATATATAACAATAAAGCTTATGGCATCTACAGCGCCCTCGCTGATTCCGTGTGCTTTAGCAATAACTCCTGTAAATCCGTTGATGAAGAAGGCCGCCATACAGAGAAACAAAAATTTCCCTTTTTGACGAGATGGGGATTTTTCATCCGCTTCGGCGGATGGCTTTTGCAATATAGCCTGCAATATAATACAAACCGTCAGCAAAACACTTCCCAGTATTTTTCCGATCGAAAGGGTTTCGTTTAAAAATAATATTCCATAGAAAAAAGGTACCAGCATACCGCCAAGCATCATAAACATACTATAAATCGCAAGACTGCCCAGAGAAAGCACCTTAATGCCGATGGTATAATGCGGTATCATCAAAAGGGCTAAAGCCACTGCCCAAAACAAAGAAATCTGAGAAACCTGAACGCTAAAGCCGTTTATGATACAGTACAAAGCGAAACCGATTGTACCGGTTACAACCAGCATCACAAGAGTTGTTCCGATTGTTTGTTTCACTGCTCTCCCATATAGTTTTGTAATAGCAAATTGTGCCGTAAAGCAACCAACAGCTAATAAAACAAGAATATAATTTACCATATTATGTTATTCCTTATCTGCCAAGCGCACTGCTCGTGCTGTTATTTATCTTGTTCTATGATATATCTTTAAAAAGAATCACTGACATACTGTAAAAAACTGAATATTAGAAATAGATATCAATCTCCACTTCACGACCTTTGTATGCAGAGGGGTCATATTGTACAGTACCGCTCTCACGGTCAAATCCATCATACTCCTGTCCGCACAACTTGACCGACGATATACGTCCGCCAAATGGGTGGCAAGCGCGCACCTCAACTTGACGCGGTAATCTAGTTTCGTCATGCAGTTGAACTGTCACTCGAATTCTATTGTAGACTATTTCCGCATCATAACGTATAGAAACCGACCCAAAGCAACTGGCAGCATTTGTGAGCAAAATAGGTTGTTCGAGGGTAAAGGCGTTCTCGATCCATTCCTTCGGCATTGCCTTGCCGATAACAAGTTTGCTGTTTTCATACTCTTCAAACAAAATAGCACTACGTAGCCAAGAACGGAATGTAGCCATGCTCAGAGCAAAAGGACAAGGCTGGAACCAGTTTTCCCTAAGAGAAATTCCGCTGGTTTCCACCATAACATAGGTTTCGTCATCACACGCATACCGCCTAATAAAACGAATGATATTGCAAAAATGTTCGGTTTCATCTGAGTGCAAAAACTTTCTGGCAAAATAATCGTTGTACGGATTAGCGCCAGAGAACCTTCCCTCATCAATGTCATAGCGATCCGCTATTTTTCCTATCAGTACGATGCAATCCCATATATCTTTACCGGAGTGTAAGGCTCCTTCAAAAAGCGGTTCGCTACTATTAAAATCAATAATTCCGGACGCATAGCACAATGCATACATAAAATCATTATCCAGATACGGAACGCGCATCGGGATATTGACTTGCGGGCTCATGGGAACAAACAATTTAAGTCCTAAAGCTTCGGCTTCGCTCTTCTTGATAATGACATCTTTGAAGATTAGCGGAACACCGTTTTCATCAAACTCGGTGATCAAAGAGCTTTCTAAGGCTGCGGCATATTTGTAATTTGAGAAATCATATCGAGAGATGTCCTCCTCAAAATCCTCCAGATCACGAATAGAACCGTCAATGGACTTTAAGAAGCACAGTTCATAATCCTCTACCTCTGCTTTGTATTCTTCATATTCGGCAAATTCGCACTCCTTGAAAACTGGAAGCATTTCACGTAGTCCTACTAATGTACCTAAATCCGAATAATACCATTGTAAGTGGTCAGAAGCGAAGGTGGCATCCGCGCTTTGACCAGCCGGCATAATGCCGTAACCGGTGCCATAGTTCTCATGCTTGGTAGTAGCACGAAGCTCCTTAATCCAACGGCATGCAGAAATTATCGAATCCTTGTGTTCGAGAATCCATGCCTTATTCTTGGTTAGTAAATAGTGCCTTGCAATTGCTGACAAAACACCACCGCAGCTATTAAGCCAACTGTGCGGAGTTGTTCCCATAAAGGAAGCTGCAACCGACTGATCCGGCAGCAAGGATTTATCATGTACACCGGGTGTTCCAACGCCCTGCAGTTCAAAAAATACCTCAAAATAACGTTCTACTTCACGGTGATAGCCCTGCATATCCAGCATACCCATAACCCAATAGGCAGCCTCCTGCGCCCAGATAAATTCATACAGCGAAGGTGAAAGGTGTGTATAGCAAAGTAGCTTATCTGGGTATTCACCCGCCCATTCACGATACATTTCCCCGCCGTACAGCTCAGAGCTTCCTTTGTTTTGTTTGTCAACCATAATGAAGGTCTTGGCGGTCTGAGCTCGCCACAAATTGTAAAGATCGGTGCCGGGTACAGAAAGCTGGGTTCCCGCATCAAGCAGGTTATCCCAAACATTTACTACCTGAGCTAGTTTATCATCAAAATTCAGGGATAACAATGCATCCGCTTTGCAGATTTCAAGCGGCAAATATGGAAGCCGATAGGTGATTTTTTTACATTCACCGGGTGCTAATTCTACCTCGAACCTCCAGCCATTTATGCGTCCTGACTCGTCATATGTTGCCTCACCGCCATTTTCTGCAGTAGGGGCAAATACGATTCCACGTTCACGCGCAATCAACATATTGTTCTCTAGATAAAGTTCATAAGGATATGGTTCAAGACGGTTATCCTCTGTCAAGTTTGCAAAGCTGGTATCACGCTTTAGAAAATTAACATGATATGCTACTTCGCCCGGATCATTTTCATTAACTTTTCGAATGCAGTTTCCAAGCACAATCGAAACAGGTAACCTAACCCCTTCGGTAGTGCTCGTATTACAAACAGTCAGCTGTACCATACAAATCAAGGGCTCGTTACCGTCAACAACGGTATCACCGTCCAGCAAACAAGCATACACCGTCTGCTCAAGATTGCAACCCTGCTGTTTTGTTTTGTGGATAACGATCGGCAAATATCCTTTGTACAGCGAAGCGCTAGCACGCGCGCCATAGCCGCCAAACAATTCTTCACTATCGCCAATTTTCGTAATCAAATACAATCCCGCATCTTCGGGAAAATATTGCACTTCCATTTCCTCATACGGACAGATAATAGCGCCGTTTCTGACGATTGCTTCGCAGGGATGTTCCGGCATACCGATAATTTGTTGAATTCTTGCAATAGGGGCTGGTGTATACATAAAATCTCATCCTTTTTCAGTAATTTTTTTATTTCACACAACTGATATCAGCGTGTAGCCCTCCGGAAGCGAATATTGATATTTGTCGCCCTCTACAAGCACTTTAAGTTGACCTTTCCCTAACGGAACGGTGCATTCCACATGCCCGATATCAATGCCGGTTGCTTGGCAGGTTACGGTTTTTTCAACATCATCAACACTCTTGATGCCCAAAACATCGCGCAAAAGCGAGTGTATCACATGACTTGAAAATCCGTGATTGCAACTGGCTGTCGTGTCTACGAACTCCCAGAGGGTTCCCGTAGAAAGTGCCATATAGTCGAAAAACTCGACGATTTCGTCCAGAATTTTCGCAGAATAACGATACATCGACAACATCTCAAGTCGCAAAAAATTTCCGATAAAAGCATTCGCCTTAAAAACCGTTGGATACGTAGCAGAATCATCACGGTTGGGGCCAAATTCTTCGACAAGTTTGCGGAACAGTTCGGCGTGTGTTTCGGGCGTAGCAATCTTCAGGAAAAAAGCATAGTACTGACAACATTCGGACATATTTCCCGTTGCAATCAGTTTACCGTCTTTGCGGATACGGTTGTCCTCAAAGAAAGTGCCGTTGTATGACTGCTCTAATATCGCCTGCTTGATACTGTCGGCCTTACAGATTAACTGTGGATCGTTATACAGTTCTCCGGCAGTTCGTAGCGCTGCACTGTACAGCATGTTAGACGGATAGCTAACGCCGTCAACAAAATCATTTGCCCGTGACCACTCGATAAAAATCCATCCGGGCATATCTTCCATCAGGCCGTCATCGTTTTCAAACTTGCTCACATATCTAAACAGGTCATAGACCCTCTCTTTTGCTATGGCAATCGTAGATTCGTCCCTTGTTCTCGCAAGATATTCCTTTAACTGCAAGACAAACCAAAACGCCCAATTTGGAATATTCGTGCCATCACCGTGATCCGACGGATAACAACACGGTATCATTCCTTCCGGTATATAACGAAATGATTCCGGAAACAAGAAATTTTGAATAAAATTACGCTCAATAATCGAGTTACCTGTCAGGTCCCGCTCTACCCTTGCGGTAAAGAAACTGTCACACAACCAGCCGGCACGCTCGCGACACGGACAATCCATATAAATATCAACTGCATTTTGCTTAAAGGTTTGTTCTGCTGCTTTATAGATGCGGTTTAATTTTTCGTTAGAGCTGACAAAACTCGCCCTGTCAATGCTAGTATTCAGGTGTTGGCGGAGGAACAACTCGTTCACGGTAACCTCTCCGCTATAAACCGACACCTTGCAAAATTTCATGGAATAAACTTCGGCACTTTCAAAGGCATAAGTGCCTTTTTTTAGTTCGAAATACAATACATTGCAACAGTTCATCCGCTTGTGGCTGACATCGCCGTCCAAGAGTATTTCGTCAAAGGTAATATTGATAACCGCATCGGTATGAGCCGTCAGCTTCCATCCAACAAAACCTGTCTGCTCACACACAAAACGGTAGATAGAAAAATTGTTCTCGGATAAAACGGCGGTATCGGTTGCTTCTTCCAAGTGGGTTGTCTTTGTAAACTCTGCCAGCTTATAAGGATGAACCTCAAGCTCCTCCTCGTAGAACCCATCAAACATTTTAGCATCCGGCAAAACACCCCACATATCGTGTTGATACGGCGTATCAAGCGGTAATACCGAGAACCTTCCCGATTTGATTTTTTCCGGAATTGATATCGGAAAATCATAGTACGGGATATTACGCGCAATCGTATATTTATCCTCACACAGCTCCAGCGGTTGTGAATCTGTTGTTACTGTATCTGTAAAATATGTATTGTATGTAGGATCAAGATGATACGCTTCCAAAAATGGTCGCTGAAAGCTGTAACGTTGCGTCTTGATGTATTTATAAGGGGATCTTTGTGCCGAAAAAGCCGAATTTTCTATATCGGTATAGGCAACAACAGCACCATTAAAAATTACTTCCGCTTGGAGAAAAGATGGTTGATTAGGATAGGCGTAACTGTTGACATTATATCCGCAAACCTCGATAGCAAGGACATTTTCGCCCTGCTTGACATAAGGACTAAGCTGTAATTCATCTACCCTATAAAACCCATGACCTGCCCGTGCGGGGCCAAATGCAACAAACTTACCGTTTACAAATATCTTGTAATTGGTATATCCCGTCACTCGCAATAGGGCTTCGCCTCCGTGATAATCCACCACCGCTTTAAAGATAGCAGTGCAGTTTATCTCCTGTTGCTTACCGCTTAGCCAAACAGGCTTAGCATTTAAAAAGGTTACCTCTTGCTCAGTCATAAAATTGTACAGCCTCCATTAAATCTTTTTAGCACTTGTTTGCAGGTTATAAACGACCTCAACATTAGTTTGTCTTGATAGTAAAACTGTAAAAATTATCACAACAAATATAAGGTAATTCAAATTAAAAACTCCGGTGTTTTGAGACCGTTGTTTTATAAAAATATTTTACCACCTTATAGATTTTAATGCAACCTCATTTTAAAAGTGTTCTATTTCACTTAGTCAACAAAAAACAATAGCTGAAACCCTTACAAACAAAAGATTTTAGCTATTTTTAGATAGAAGTAATAAAAGTCATTACAAGAATTAACATATAGGAATGAACCCCTATATTTTTTGGTTCGAGAGAAATTCTAGGCCGCTTCAATCTTTCAGAATTTCAGCCACAATTATCCTTTTTTCAAAAATTGACACTTTAAAATCATAAAGGCTTAATTGACTTTAAAATTTCCTCCGCCAAGACGGTATATCCTTCGTTTTTGAAATGCACTCCGTCTTCAAGATGCAAGTCGCAATGCTCCTGCGAAACAGAAAACAAATCAATCACCGGCAGTTTTAACTCATTTGCAATTTTTTGTGCTGCCTCGTTACGAAATTTTACCCTTTCATTTCTTTCGGGGTCGTTTTCTAAACCTGTTGTCAAGAGTATGAATATCGGAGCCTTTACATTTTCTTTTAAAAATTCTATCATCCCGCGATACTCTTTTTCGTATTTGCTTTCGGATAAATGCCAACCGTGTAACCCGTTATTAAAAAGCAGAGCGTCTATTTTAGCTTCCTGAGAAAGAAACTGAATCAACGATGGTTTAAAATAAGGATTATCAAGAGCCTTTGATGTGCCAAAGCCGTCAAACAAAATTGTATTTCCCGAAAGATTTGTAGCGATATGTCTAACAACGCACGAAATAGAGTCGCCGATATAAACTACACGCTTTGAATTTAAGTCCTCAGTATGCTCCCACCAAACATTGTCCCACTCAAAAGTTTCAAGGGAGGATTCGTTAGTTTTGCTTTCGTAAGTAAATTCACTCATAATTATTCACTTCAACCTTTGATTGTTTTTATATTATTCCAATTCCACTCCAAAAGGAACAAAAGAAAAGGTATCACGGTAATAATCGCTGACATGGTCTTCGTTCCATGTGCCTTGCATTGTAAATGCACCCGGAAATACTATTTTCGGCTCATTATAAATAGCATAATGAAACGGACCTAGTAAATTTCGATTACCATTATAAATTGTAATGGTAATATTATTATCCTTTTGTACCCACTTTTTCGGTATCGTTACTTTAGTTTCCAAAATAGCGTCGGTTTCATATTCGTTCCACTTAATATGTGCTGCGTGGAATTTACCTTTTATGTCAAACTCAATATCTGCAACTTCAGAAACTGATGCCTTCGCTGTGAATGTCATTTTTCCTGCAAAAAAAGGAAAACCGCTACCAACTATATCTGACATATCTGCATTCTGCGGCTTATCAATTTCAAACGGCAGACAAGCAATATAGTTTCCGTCACTATCTCTATCATAGTTTTTTGGTCTTACCGAAAAATCACCGTACAAACGAACTGCTTCTATTTCAGTATCGTATGTAAGACAGTTTATAAGGGCTTCAGTAACATTTTCCGTTCGATAAAGCACATCGTAGACGTGTTCGCTCTGACAATAATCAATTTTAAGAGTAAGATTATTTTCGCCGATTTTTACAAACTCTAAAATATCATCGGACATAAAATGGCTATCCAAAATACCGCAGTTTTTAAGCACAATCTCTTTTCCGTTTAAAATCACAGAAAGAATATTCATATTTTCAATTTCAGCAATTAAAACCTTTGGTATTTCTTTAATATAAAAACGGTAATTTAAAAACACTTCCTGATTTTCACATCTCGAAAGTAAATAGTCAGAAACCGCCTCTATCGGCATTGATTTTAAATATTTCTCTCCGTCAAGAGAAAGCTCTGCACTATCAATAACCAAAGAATTATATGTGCTATCTACTATAACAGGCTTTGAAAAATCTACAGATACTTTGTTTTTAGGCGTGCTACTACTTTCGTATTCGCCCATTAAAAGTATTTTTGATTCTCCGGGTTTAAGAGACACTTCAAGCTCTACAAAATCATCTTGCTTATTGTAGCAAACAGGTATCATGCTGTTATTTAAAATATCCATTTGCGCTACACCGCTACAGCTAATTTTGTATTTGATTTTTTGTTCTTTTTCCATATCTAAGTTTACAAGATACAGAAAGTCGCCCATTTCGCTTTTTCTATAAGTAGAGCGCACAGCCGTAGTATTATCATCAGTAAAATAGAATTCAGGTTTCATTTCATCAAATTTAACATTTGATTTTAAAAATGAGAGGTCTGCTTTTTCCCCGTTTTGATAAGCGGGAGCCTCTCCAAAAAGATAAACTTTACCGCCATTATTAATATAAGACTTCAAAAATTCAACCGTTGTAGCATCTAATTGCTTCATAGACGGAATAACGATATATTTATATTTGCAAAGTCCCATGCAAAGCTCGTCACCGTCAACCTTGCCGTGTTTTGCAAGCAGAGTTTCATCTATATAATGATGCGGAATATTCGCAGCACCTAATTTCTCACTAAGCTCTCTAAAATCGTTATTAAGTTTTTCTACCGATTTATCGTCAGTACCTCTATTGTATGTAAGATATGCACTGTGAATAGGATGAATAACACCTACCTGTACAGCTTCTTGGCTTTCAGAAAGCATACAACCGAGCTTTGCGGCATAATCTGCCATAATGCTAAACTTCTCAAACCAGGGATTAGCGTTAGAAAAGAATGTAGGGTGATCATACTTTCGGCTACCCTCGAGCGAATAAGGTGTTAAATGTGTGCAAAGCATATTAACGCCGTTAACAAACTGCCAATCAAGAATGTGCTTTAGTTCTCTAGGAGTAACATCCCATCCCGTACAAGCAAAGCTCTCGGTTAAAACTCTCTTTTTACCGAGCTGCTGAGCTACTGAAGATACCTGCTTTGGAGTAATTTCGGTATCAACTTGTCTTCCAAGCCAATCACAACCCGGAATATGCTCATACTCATAAAAAGGCATTACACCTGCACAGCACCACATTTGTGTATGCAATGCACATTCCTCAATCGCATGACCTGTAAGCTTACAATTATGCTCTTCGCACCAATCGTAAACTTGCTTAGCAAATGATTTAATAAATTGGTCATTTAAGAGTTTCCAATATCTCCATCTAAAGCGATAACAGTTATCACAGTCTATAAACAATGCCGCAAGATTGTCGAAAATGCTCTCACCGTAAAGTTCCTCATAAAGCTTTGCTAAAACCGGTGAATATGGCGTATCGTATCTAAAATACTGCGGTTCGTCGGTAAAAAAGCCAATTAATCTATTACCGAAATCGTCCTTGTATTTATCGTAATACTTTTCGTGTGTTATTTCGATAAACTTTTTTACTACCTCTTCGTTAAGGATATCTACAGTAGACAAATTGACATTATCATAAACCGCATAATAGTCTGTTTTGCCATCTATCTCCTCATCAACCCTTATGAGTGCGGTTCGGTCTAAAATATAGTTCGCAAGAGCTTTTTTATCAAAAAAATCGTTCTGTTTAAAGGTGATATAATGAACCAGATTTTTTTCGTCTTCAAGCAATTTCATACCTGCAAAACCGCTTGGCCAACCGTTTTCGTCATAAAGCCACGCCTGCATACCAAGCCTTTCGGCTTCTTCCATACAAACATCTACTGCCTCAAACCAGTCCTTGCCCATATACTCGGTTATAAGTCCGCTTCTTGCATGCATAAAGAATCCACCCATTCCGGCTTCTTTCATCTCTAAAATCTGTTTTTTCAGAGTTGATGCTTCGAGCTTTGCGTTCCAGCTCCAAAACGGAATCGGTCTATAACAATCGATATTATCTTTTAATCTATCAATCCATATCATAATAACTAACTAATCTCTTTAACTATAGTATTTGGGTCTGTGCCGTCAAATAATTTTTCACACGGCACTTCATTTCTAAAATGAACGCTGACATTCTTGAGGTAAACCGTTAACGGTTCCTCAGCAGATGCCGTAACAATCGATGGTGTTTCGAGATTTTTGAAAGAAACATTTTCAAGCCTCATTTCTACTAAATGAGTGCCGTTTTGTAATGGTTCTTCGTCTGAGAAATACCTGAGGAAATTATCCACATAATCAACTGTGCAGTTTTTAAAAACAACATCGTGATAGGGCTCTCCATTCGGGAAAGTAGAGCTTGCAAAATGCAAATATACAGTATAAGCGTTATGTCTTCCCGCTTCTCTCGGAAGAGCGTTTGCTTTGCTACGCACCGCTTCTGTTCCGCGATTTTGCACTACTGTCATTCTATGCGGATAAATACCCGGTCCCCAGATATGACAATCCTCTATAAGCACATGAGTGCCGCCTATACGGAAAACATTACAAGATGTATTAAGGTCGCAACGGCGAACGGTTATATTTTCAATGTTAACACCTGCAACACAGTCGTCACCCGTATGGAAAATACAATCTTCAATCAATATGTTCTTACCAAAATGCATATGCATACCATCAGAACCGCCGATACAGGAAACATTTTTTGCAGTTATATTTTTGCAGTTATCCATCTGATGCATAAAATTACCGCAATTTTTAATTGTATAACCTGAAAGGTTAACATTTACAACATTTGTAAGATATATTCCGTGAGGGCCGCGATATCCCTCTTCACCGTTAGGGTCGGCACAATCGTCTCCGTCAATACAAGAATCGGGTTCTCCGATAATTGATATGTTTTTACCGCCATAAACCGAAATCATTGCCCTACGATACTCTTTCCAAGGCTTTTTTTCATAATAGGAAGCGAGCAACTCCATATCGGAGCGCATTTCTACATTTTCGGGAACATCAAAAATTTCGTAATCCTCGCATATATCCGAACCCTTTAAATAAGCTCCACTTTCTAAATAAAGCGTGGTATCTGACCACATTCTAAGACTGCTCACGCGAAAACAACCCTTAGGAATTACAACTATTCCTCCCTCTTCGCGACACATATCTAGTACTGCCTGTATTTCCTTTGTTTGTAATTTTTCTATATCGGCTTTAACATTATAATCGGTAATTAAATACTTTTTCATTTGTTGAACCCCTTTTGTTTATACCCAATCGATTTTATTCTCTATGCAAAGTAGGGCTAACTCGATTAGTGAATTATATGCCATTTTCGTAACGATACTTGTTGGAAGAGCGGTATAAGGATTCATTACCTCATAAAACAAATTACCGCTACCGCTGTTTAAGGCTTTGATAATTATATCGCGCGCTAAGTCGTTCTTCCCTGCGGCATGAAGTCCTAATGCTACATAACTCATCTCTCTCGGCCAATGTCCGCCACTCCAATATCCTGTAGGCGAAAACCCTTCTGCATCAGCCGATTGCATAGGTAAATATTTAAGTCCAAAGCAATTGGGATTTTTGATATATTCGCAAATACGTTCAATGCGGTTTTTATCCTTTTCAAAGAAGAGATAATAAAATGCATCTGCGCTTTTGGCCTCAGCCAAATGTCCTTCGCGAACATTATAATCGTAATAAAATCCGCTCTCTTCGTCCCAACATTTTTGCTCTACACAATTTTTAGTTTTGTTGTATTTTTCTTCACAAAAGCTAACCATTTGAGAATCGCCCGAAAGCTCTGCCATATCTTTCATTGCAAGCAACGCCCAAAGCGTATATACCTGCTCGACAATGGAGGCAACAGGGTATTGGTTTTCTTTATAAAACTTCTCTTGTTCTTGCCCCTCACCGTTTGCCGCCATTTCACACCATTCTTCAAGTGTAGCACCCTTAAAGAAGCAACCAAGCTTATCGTCCCATCCGGTTTCCCAAAGATTACGCCATTCAATAAGTCCGTCGTTATCTAAATCTCTTAACTCAAAGAAATTTATCATATACTTCTTGAGTTTTTCATATAGCGTAAAATTACCGCAGGGAGCATCTAAAATACTTTTATCGCCTGTATTTCTAATATAAAAATCGGTAGTATGTACTATACAGGGAACACCATGCGAAAAGACACCTACGTCACCATGCCTTCCATAGCACCCCTCGCCGTCACTATGCAAATACCAAGAGTGTATGCCATCGTCATTTATTGCGGCCTTGACATAACTTAAAATGAGACTGCGACTAATTTCACTTTGATTAGTAAGACTTAACACAGCCATAGTTTCAGGTCCGTCATTACTCCAGGTACCAAGCCATCCGCCAGGACGCGCAGGTGCGACATAAATAGGAAAGTCGTTAAACTCAACATTACTTACATTTGTAAGGGCAGAAAACCAATGCCAATATTGGCGAAGTTTAAACTCTTTATCATCGGTTTCGGATATCGGGCAGGAATTAAGATAATCCTCCCAAAATTTTTCACTCTTCTCAATTACTTTCGATGTATTATTAAACAAATCTTCGGCAATATCAAAAGTCTTATCCTCGTCAATATAAAAGGAAACTACTGTCTTACAAACGGTGTTATTACTCTTTACCTCTAAGCCGTTTTTAATGGCTTCTATTTTGCCATCTGTAATAATTACAAGGGTATAAGAACCATCCTTCATAACAGCATAATTATTTTTATATTTCCAATCAGGCGTTTCGCCTTTTTCGTGAAAAATCTCCTTTTCAGCAGAAGAGACAAATTTTAGATTATTACAGGATGTAATTACCGCTCCGTAATAGTGATACGGCAAACAAATCTTTGTTTTTCCGTATTCTAAATAATCAGCCGCGTATGTTCTTAACAAATCGGTTTGGTCTTCATCGATATCCAAAAAGAGTAAATCTCTTTCTAATGTATGTGAACCGTCTTCAGCTATTTTACCGCAATCACGATTGATTGGTGCTGTAAAAAACCTAAAACCGTTTTCTCCGTTTTCTGCCGCAAACCAACGGTCATTTGCTATACCGTTTTGCATTGAAAAATCCGGTTTATAAGTACATTTTAAATCTTTATATAACATTTTAATTCCTCTATATCTTTATTAGGTTATTTCAACCCCGTAGCAAGAAAGCATTGGCATACCGTAAACATCTTTGGGGATAAAGGCAGGCGTATTGCAGCGCCAAACCGCGTGAAAACTTGCAGGTAGCTGAAAATCCCGTTCTGCTGTTATGAGCAAGCCCTTTCCTTTTGGAACTGCACTAACGCAATCAATAATGCCATCTTTGTCCTCTATGTTTAAGCCAAAGCCTTTATTATCCATTGCTCTGACATAAAATTCTTCGCCGAACTCTATAAATATGCTATTAGTATCTACCCTTTTAGCCGAAAGAACATTGGGTGCTAATCTTCCGCTTCGTCCGTAAACACCGGATAACGCAGTTAATGCTAGGCGTTCTCCAATTATAACATTAGCAGTTGAGCTGTTATGAATACCATCGTTTACTGCACAGTCACTTGACGGCACAACAAAAACATCTTCTATCTCCAATGCAGCCCTTCTTTGAGCGTCTTTAAGTTTGGCCCAATATCTGTCGACCTCTCCCGTTGAACCTGCCCAACGATTAAGCTGAACAGTCAGAAAAGGAATGTGGCCTATTTCCTGTCGCCAAAGATTTACCATATCGGCAAATCTTTCTAAATATGTTTCAGAAGCCTCTTCTCCTGCATCGGCACAGCCTTGATACCACAAAACACCTTTAACGCTTCCTACTACTTCTAAGCGCCTTAGCATTGCACGGTAAAGACTTCCCTCTTCTTTAGGATGCCACCTTGCAAGTGAGCTGCCGCCCAATGATGCCTGAACAAGCCCTATAGGAATTCCTAATTCTTCGTGTATTCTTCTTGCAAATGAAAGCGCAGGAGATGTTCCTGTGCCGTTTTCAGCGTTTTCGGGGTAAATTGTGCCCACCGAATCGTTAAGCGGATGTGTAGCGATATCCCATGTGCCGTTATTCTTATAAAGGTGTACATTAAGAGAAGGCGGGTCATAGGCAAAATCTCTGCCATAGCCTGACATATTGCTTTGCCCTGCTATAATATATAAATCACCAACACCAAAATGGTATATACTTTCAAAGCGGTTTACCCATTCAAATGCAGTATCATTTTCATCATAAGGTCTTACTTCAAAACGGTACAATCCGCCCTGTGGTACATTTACTTTCAGTTCCCATTTTCTGCCGTCTATTTTGCAATCAGACCAATCTACTACAACACTATTATCCTTTTCCGAAACTACACGGCCGCATACCCTATCACCCGTGTACCATTCCGGTAATTCTCCATTAAAGAAAGCCTCTGCAAATCCTTCAGAGTTACGTTGGAGTATTGAATAGTTTTTTACCCCTTGCATAAATTGCCCTCCAGATATCTTCTTAATTATCCGTAAGTTTTATATTATAGTATGACTTAACCACTTCTCCGCCGTTTAGCATAGGTACATTTTGCACCTGTGCCGCTTTACTTAAAGTCATAGTCTCAAAATTGCAGGGCAAAACGCTCGCAACATAAGCACCTGAAAATTTGTGGTGTCCATAATTGTTTTCAGCACTTATCCAAAGACCGCAATGAGTAAAAATATTAGCGTCAAAATCAATTTCAAATTTTAGATTGCTTTTTTTGTTAAGAACGGTAACTTTACCTTCATTTTTAACCTCATATATATGAAAACTGTTTTCAAAGGAACCGGACTTCGGCATATTAACTTGCGTTCCGTCAGGAAGAATAAATTCGCAGTTCTCGTCAAGAAAAGGCTCGCCTAAACAAGGGTGAAGCGCCCAAAGATAAGGCAAGTTTTCTGAACTTAAATTTTTTATCTCTTCTTCAAAACTAAGTGTTTTATCCTTGTTTGTAAATGTCAGCTTTTTTCTTACCTCAAACGGATATTTAGAAAGCCTTGTAACAAACAAAAGGGTTATCTTTTCCGACGAATCCTCTAAAACGCTCATTTCAAACGGCAAATGTGAAATCTCACTATGCTGCGAAAACTTCATATTATGATATTCACAAGCCTCGCCAAAGTTTGGAAGTATCTCAAAAAATCCACCAAGATAGTTATCGCTATAGCAGTCTTCATCCATTATTACAAGACGGCGCTTTTCCATACAGGAAAGTCCCATCGGATTTGTCCAAACAACATCTGTATCGGTTGCTTTATCAACAAAGGATATAATATCCAAGCCCTTATCGACAAGAATAGTACATCTCATTTTGTCGTTTTCGATTATCAAGGTTCTGTAACCGTGAAAAAAGACTTCCATAAAACGGCAGCCTTTTTTTCTTTCTCCATAAAACATCATTTTAGATTACCCCTTTATGCCTTTTTTCGAATGCTTTCTTTCTATACTCTGACGGTGTACAATTCATTTTATCTGCAAACACGCGATTAAAATTTCTAATACTTTCAAAACCGCAAATGTCTGCTATTTGAGTAATTGCCAACCCGCTGCTTTCAATTAACATGGCCGCTTTTTCAAGCCGAATGTTATGTATAAAATCCAAAATGGAAATACCGTACTGTTCCTTAAAAACACTACACATCTTTCTTTTATTTATGCCTATGCTCACAGCGATATCCTGCAAAGTAATTTGATCTGATATATGCTTTGTTATGTATGTTGAAATTTCTAAAACTATGTTATCCGAATGAATTTTATCAGGTAAAATACAATTATCCCTTATAAGTTCTGATGCAAGGGCGTAAAACATCGCCTTGCAAACAAACATATTACGATACTTGTTTAAGGTTAAAAATTCTAAATAGTATTGCAACTCTTTTTTGCAGCAGAATATGTTATTTTGAAGACTTCCGTTTGTAAAATTAAGTATGTAGTCTTCACACACTGCGTAGGAAAACATATAAACCGTTGCAACCGAAGTTTCGGATATTCCAAAGCCGTGAACCTGATACGGCGGAATAGCAAAAGCGTGTCCCTCATCGACCTTATATGTTCGGTCACGATAAAACACCTCAACAGAACCCCTCTTTACCACCAAAAATTCAAACTCGGGATTTAGATGAATTGGCGCACCAAACCGTGGGTTTCTCTCTAAAACATAAAAAACCTCATCGTTGCATGATTTTTCCATAAAATCAACCTTTTTTGTCTTTACTTTACTGAAATAATAAGTATACTATTTGTTCGGGAGTTGATGCCTTTGTATATCATTTTTTTATATTTTATCACCCTGTTAGTAAGTATGACAGGACTTTTCATTTTAAAGAAAATTCAGCTCGGATTAAAAACCGATTTTATTCATTTTCTGTCTTTAAATGTATATAACGCTCTGTTTTCTTCAGTAATATTTTTATTAATTTCAAAATTTAAAGTAGAAGTAAATAGTATAACACTTTTATATTCTTTTATATTTGCCTTAATTGTGTTTTTCAACCTTTGTCTTGGAATTGCTGCGCTGCAATACATAACAATCGTTTTTAAAAACATTATCTCAAATTCTGTCTCAATAATATGCACTACTCTTTTCGGTTGGTTTGTTTTAAAAGAGAAGTTTACCTTTATATCGCTTTTAGTACTGATAATTATGATAATAGCGATTGTTTTTCCCTCGTTTGGCGAAAAGGGGAAAATTGAAAAAAAGGGCGTTATAATATGCTTTTTTCTAGCAGTTGCTATGGCGTCAAGTTATATTATAACTAAACTTTACACTATGGAAGAAAAGGTTTGCAGTTCTAACTCTTTCTTTTTACTTACAAACCTTATGCTTTTAATACTCTGTCTATCAATAAGTATTGTCTACTGCAAACGCAAAAAAACAGCTTTTAAGGATACGATGAAGTTATCTAAATTTCAAATATCTATCATTGGAATTAACACACTCTTATCTAATATAGGTTCAATAATAAGCCTTCATATTTTAAGAAGCGTTCCCCTTTACATACATACGATTGCTATGACAGCGCTCGGATTTTTAGCAAGTATATCCGTATCTTTACTCATTTTTAAAGAAAAATGCACCTGGCAACATATAGTTTCAACAGTAATTTCCCTGACTGCTATTTTTCTTATGCTTTTATAAATTTCTCTATAAATACAGCGGTAACTATATTTATAAAAATATAGTTACTGCTTTTTTATCATATTAATATTTCGCTTACCTTAAAGGAATTGCTTGAAAGTTTGATAAGCATACCGCCTGTACGAGAAGCATTATAATATTTGCCCGTTTTAAGACCAATTGTCCAACGAATATCGTTATATAAAACACTTATATCTGTCAGAGGATTTGAGCCCATAAAGACACCGTCAACACCGACAGTTTTAAAAGTATTTAACAACTTATCATTCGTAAAGATTGTTACAAACGGCTCGCCCTTAACACCAAAGTCTTGATTCTTAGCCGTTACATCTTTTCCTATTTCATAAACAGCTGTATTGCTTTGGTCCTCGTACCCTGCATTTACTACAGCATCTAAAATATCGGATGATGCCAAATTAAAGCAAGCAAATGACGGAACCTTGAAGTCTTTTTCTTTAAGTGAATTATTCACGGTTTCTACCCACTGTAACTGTGTATCTTTAATTCCTGCTGTTGTAACAACTGCCGGATCGGTAGAATTTATACAACCGTTGGAATCCATCATATAAATAACCCTAGAAAGCTCGCCGTTAACACCTAAGCCTATCGAATAATTACTGTTGCCCCCTATGCTGTTACCGCGTTTAAAGAGGCAATATTTTGATTCTTTAAGTTTATTACACTGCCATTCTACACCCTGTGCGCTCGAATTATCATAAGTACCGAAAACAGGAGCCCAAAAGATTTTTAAGCTATCCATATAGTTTATAACCGCTTCAAATGAGGTGCCGAGATCATCATAGAATCCCATCACCAAATCACCGGTTACCAAAATTAAATCAGGCTTAGCTTTCTCAACTGCCGCTTTAATTTCATCAAACAAGAGTTCTTGTTTTTTAGAAGGGTCATACTTAATTGTGTCGGCATCTCCCATAGTCGTTTCCGGACGCTGCTGAGAGGAATCTATTACCATAAAATCAGATAACTGCAAAATATTTATATTTTCTGTATCAAAGTCAAGCACAAAATCTAACGGCAATTCGGAATAAGGGTCTTTATCCCCCTGTGAGCCCGAAGAAGACGATGAACCCGAAGAAGTTGTCCCTGACGACGAATTATCGTTGTCCTTTTTCTTTGAAATGCTGATTACGGTAGCACCACTTTTAGCAACATGAACCTTGTTTACTGTTGCACCGTTTCCTGTCTGTTTTGCAGGTCTGACCTCAATTAAATCACCGTCATTTTCTGAAACAGCACTCGAAGAATCAGTTACTACATCGTCTTTAGAAGAATCATTTGTATTGTTATTGGTTTTCGCACAGGCAGAAACGAATAATACAAGACTCAATACTAACACAATAAGCTTCTTACTCATTTATGACACCTCTTAAAAAATTACTCAGCAAATTCCGTATTTCTGGCGTTTTAAAATTTGCTCTAACCAAACAACGACTATTGAGCCAAAGCCATGATTATAGCTTGACCCGCCGTCTAAAATTTCCCAAAATGTTCCGGTAAGTTCCGCTTGATTTAGATAATACTTTTTAATTTCTTCGTATGCCAAATCAAAAAGTCCGTTTTCTAACAGCATCTGAATTCGCAAGGGTATTCCTATAAACATTGCCGCAAAACAGATATCTGAATATTTGTTGTCAAACTTTCTATCCGGTCCGAATTCATTTACCATTTTATCAAACAATTCGGGGTGTGTATCCTTATTGGCAATCCCAAAAAGAAAAGCATAATACTGACAAGCTTCGCTGCTTTCTTTAACGGTTATTATTTCACCGTTTGAGCACATAGCTTTATCGCAGAAGAATCCGTCAAGAAATGAATATTTCAAAACCGCTTCCTTTACAAGCTTTGAATCTTCGCAAAATTCCGAAATATCATAAAGCTGATATGCAGCCATTAATGCCGCGCTATACAGCATATTTGACGGGAAATTTATATCCTGAACCATCTCATTTGCATGAGACCATTCAACAAAAACTCCCTCAGGAATTTTTTCGAGCAAATGCTCTGAATTTTCTAATTTCTTATGAAATTCTAATATGCCCATAATTTTTTTGCGAAAAGCGTCGACAAGCTCGCGGTCTCCGGTTCTCTTATAGTAATCTCTTACTTCCAATATGAGCCATAAACCCCAGTTTGGGATATACACACCGTCAAGATGGTTTGCGGGATAGCACATCGGAACTATTCCGCGATCTATTTCATGATCAATGCAATCATAATTATCTTCGTGTAAAAAATTAGTTAAAAAGTCCTTTTCAACAAGGGTTTCACCCGTTAAAAGATATTCTGCTCTCGCTGTAAAAAAGCTGTCACACAAATATCCCCCTCGCTCTCTTGTAGGGCAATCTGTGAAAAGATCAACAGCGTTTGCACGAAATGTATTGATAGCAGCCGCTGTCAATATATTTATGTCCTTATCGTCACTTTTAAAGGGTGAATTTATTTTAGGGTGACAGTACTCAATAATTCCTACGTCATTTACAAGGCAGCTACCCTCTGAGACGAACACCTTTACATACTTCATACT
>JAQXZE010000009.1 GCA_029227055.1 Oscillospiraceae bacterium
AATGAGGCTTTAAACCAAGCCAGAATCGAAGGCACCGGCCTGAACATCCCTAAGATCTTGGAAGTTACCATGATCGAAGGCAAATGGGCAATCGTATCTGAGTTCATCAAGGGTAAGACCCTGGCTCAGCTTATGGAAGAGAATGCTGAGAAAATGGATGAATATTTGGAGCTTTTCGTTGATCTTCAGCTTTCTGTTCACGAAAAGAAAAGCCCTCTCCTTAATAAGCTTAAGGATAAGATGAACCGCAAAATCTCTGCTACTGAGCTTGATGCAACCACCCGTTATGACCTTCATACCGTCTTGAAGGTATGCCCAAGCATAATAAGGTTTGTTACGGTGATTTTAACCCCTCTAACATTATTATTGCTAAAGACGGCACACCCTATATTCTTGATTGGTCGCACGCAACTCAGGGTAATGCATCTGCAGATGCTGCCCGCACATATTTATTGTTCTGCTTAAGCGGAGATAATGAAGTAGCTAAAAAATATCTTGATTTATTCTGTTTAAAGAGCGATACTGCTAAGCAGTATGTTCAAAAATGGATGCCTATTGTTGCGGCTTCTCAGTCTGTTAAGGGCAATGAAAAAGAGCGTGAATTTTTGCTCTCTTGGGTTGGCGTTGTAGATTACCAATAATCTTTCGTATAATGACCCAAAGTAAAAGCGCGGCAAAAGGGCTTTTGGAGGTTTATAATATGCGTAAAACAAAAATAGTATGTACACTCGGTCCTGCAAGTGCTACTGAAGAGATAATAACAGGTCTTTGCAAGGCAGGAATGAATGTAGCAAGACTTAATTTTTCCCACAACACCCACGAGGACCATCAAAAAAGAATAGACCTTGTTAAAAAAGTTCGCGCTGAGCTTAATTTGCCTGTTGCCATTATGCTTGATACCAAGGGTCCTGAATACCGTATCAAAACCTTTAAAAATCAGAAAATAACCCTTAAAGACGGTGATAAATTCACCTTTACAACAGAGGATATTATAGGCGATGAACAAAAAGTTTCGGTAAGCTATAAAAATCTTCCGAAGGAACTCTCTGTCGGCGATACAATTCTTCTTAATAACGGTCTTTTAACCTTTGAGGTTATAAATATAGACGGTGCTAATATCGAATGTACAACTGTTATCGGCGGTGAGCTTTCCGACCGAAAGAGTATGAGCTTTCCGGGCAAGGTTATGAAGCAGAAATATCTTTCCGAACAGGATAAATCGGATATTGCTTTCGGTGTTCAGAATGATGTAGATTATATCGCTTGTTCCTTTGTTTCAAAAAAGCAAGACCTTATTGATGTTCATAATTATCTAAAAGAGCTTGGTGCTGATGATGTCGAGCTTATTGCTAAGATTGAAAATCAGTCAGGCTTTGATAATATTGAGGAAATTTGCGAGGAATGTGACGGCATAATGATTGCCCGAGGCGATATGGGTGTTGAGATACCCTTTAAAATGCTTCCTGCTATTCAAAAGAAGCTGATAACCAAATGCCGTATGCTTGGAAAGAGAGTTATAACAGCTACCGAAATGCTCGAATCAATGATTTCCAACCCCCGCCCTACAAGAGCAGAAATATCTGATATTGCTAATGCTGTTTATGATGGAACAAGTGCAATTATGCTTTCGGGAGAGACTGCTGCAGGTAAATATCCTATTGAAGCGGTTAAGGTAATGGCCGAAATAGCCGAGACTACAGAGGATGATGTTCACTATGACAGGCGTTTTCATAATGCCGAGTTTCGCATCAAAAATTCTGTCGACGCTATCTCTCATTCTACCTGCGGAATGGCGATTGACCTTAATGCAAAAGCAATCGTTGCCTGCTCTCTTTCGGGAATGACCGCACGAATGGTATCGCGTTTTCGCTCTCCCGTGCCAATTCTAGGCCTTACCACCGATGAACGCACTTGGAGAAGATTAGCACTTTCTTGGGGTGTTATTCCTGCAATCTGTGAACGCTTTACTTCAACAGATGTTCTTTTCTATACTGCAAAAAAAATTGCAGAACAGGAATTGGCTTTAAGTAAAGGCGATAAAATCATCATTACAGGCGGTGACACAAGCGGCACCTCGGGTAATACAAGCTTAATAAAAATTGAAAAGATATAAATGAAAAAGTGTGCTCTAGGGCACACTTTTTTCGTTTGTCACTAATGTCATATTTAAGCTTTCTTATTCATACAATTAATTAAGCCTTTTAGGAGTTGATTGTATGATGAGTGAGCAGTGTGACAGAGCAATTGTTTTAGGGGAATACATAATAGATACGGGAGCAACTGTGCGCGCTACCGCCAAGGTCTTTAATATAAGCAAATCTACTGTACATAAAGATGTTACCGAACGGCTTTATCGGATAAACAAGGGGTTATACAATGAAGTTCAGTCGGTGCTGCTTAAAAACAAACAGGAAAGACACATAAGGGGCGGTATGGCAACAAGGAGAAAATATAAGGGTGAATAAAAAACAGAGTCTCTGCAGAGACTCTGTTTTTTGCTGTTTAATCTTTATAATTATAATAAAGTTCCTTTTCTTCTTCATAGGAGATACTGTATTTCTCTGTAAATTCTTCTACCTTTGCTAAGAATTTAGTATATCCCTTTTCGGCGCAGAAGGAGAAATAGTTGCTATTGTTGCCGTCCCAATTTGAAGTAAAGTTATAATTTTCTTTAAAGACTTCAGTCGTCATTTTATCGTTTTCAGCGTCATAAATCTCTAAAAGCTCTATAAATTCTTCTCTTGGGATAGCTAGGTTTATATATTTTTCTGTGTCTTTTGAATATCCGTCAAAGTACACAAGCTTCGGACGCTCAGCATTAACCTGAGTTTTAATTGTGTTGACATCCTCATGCTTGCAGATTTCTACAAGCTCTTCGCCGTAAATATTTACAGGAAGTCCCCAATACTGCCTTTCTACCGTACTGCCGTTTTTGAGGTGGTATTTAATATATATTGAAGCGACAAATTGGTCTTCCGTGGATTCCTCGAAGATGTAGCTATTATTTTCTAAATCGTCTAAATTTTTTGTTATCTTTTTATGAAGATTCAAAACAGTATCAAAATCGTCATTAAAAATGGTGGTAAAGCCTGCAGGTTCAGCTTCGATACTGAGTATATTATCAGCTTTTGGAACATTCTTTTCATATCCTGTGATATCTATACTAAAGAGGAAAGAAGATGCTAAAAGAGCAACAGCCGAAGCTGCGCCGATAACAAGGGACTTTTTAAAAGTTTTAAAGCCTCGATCGGTAATAGCTCCGTATGTAACAGAAGCTAGAAGTGCACCTATAATTCCGAAAATATAGAATATTGGGTTAAACTCGCCTTCAGCAAACATCATACCTACTCCGAAGGCTACGATAAAGGAGAGAATGAAGTTAGCGATAATATAGATAAATTTAAAAGCATAGGCGTTTTCGGCTCTTTCAGCCTTTCTGCGGTTGTAAAGCAGTACTGATGCTAAAGAGAGAACTGCTGTAATAATAACAGAAACAGCTATCATTATCCACTCATTACTTGTAAATAGCAGAGCTTTATTTACTGTTGGAACGCCTGCTTCGTGTGTAAAGGCGCGTTCTGCAAAATCGGAAAAGGAAAATCCGCAAAAATATATGGGGGACATCGCCTTCATAGCAGACTCGGAAGTACCGCTATATCCGTACAAAAATTCATTTGCCAAAACATTAAAGATAGCAGGTAATATAAGCATACCGCCGTTTATTATTCCGCAGGAGATAACAAAATCAATTATAGTACCCGAGCAAACGATAAAGAGAAGCGAAATGCTCCAAGAAACGAGCATTATTAGTATGTTATAGAGGAAGCCTATCGCTAAAATTTCAAGCTCTACTATAAGCCAAGGGGTTAGAACGCATACAAGCAATACCGAAATATATCCTATCAGAATAGTAATAAGTATACTGCCGAGAGAAGCGAGGCTTCTTGAGAGCAAAAGCTGTGTGCGGTTTAATGGGAGTGCGTGGAAAACATCACTTGCCTTTTTGCTGAAAAGGTAGTTTAGGTTCATAATGTTATAAAGTATTATTCCTATTGCTGAAACAATTGTCATAACAACAGAAAAGACCAAAACAAAATTGTTTCCGCAGTAGGTGGGCTTGGATAGGTTTTCATAAATTTCGCAAAGTCGGATAAGAGTATATCCGGGACAAACGGTTAAAAGGGCTATAGAGGTTAAAATAATAAGACCCATATTTTGTCTTATTGTGAAAAGTAAAAGCCCTAATGTAGAGTTTTTATTATTGGAGGATGTTTTTAACATCATAACCGATTACCTCCAGTTCATATACAAAGATTTCTTCAATGGTCGGCTGTATGCATTCTGCAAAGAGGGGCATAAGATTTTTAATAAAATCCATAATTTCCTTTTTGTCTCCGCGTACAACAAGCTGTAAAAGAGAGCCTGTGCGCTCAATTTTCATAACATCAAGAGCATCAAAAACCGAAGTATCAGGTACATTGTTAAATGCTACCTGTATCTTATGAATTTTGTCCTTTAGCTGCTCTGATTGGTCGTTAAAGAGAATATTACCGTTATGTATTAAAGCGATATGGTCAACGATATCCTCAAGCTCACGAAGATTGTGAGAGGCTATTATTGCGGTAAGACCGTCCCTTTCAACGCCGTCTATTATTATGTTTGCTAGTACTCGCCTCATAACAACATCAAGACCGTCAAAAGCCTCGTCTAAAAGAAGATAGGAGGGCTTTGTTGACATAGCAAGTATCAGCGCTGCCTGACGCTGCATACCCTTTGACATTGTAGAAATACGGGCATTTCTGTTAAGCGGAAATACTGAAAGCAGATGCTCAAAGGTTTCATCGCTAAAATTACTGTAAACAGATTTATAAAATCTCTTCATATCAATTAGATTTGACTGTGGGAGAAAATAGGGAGTATCCCCTAAAAATGCGATTTTATCTTTAATATTTACATTATTAAAGCAGCTTTCGCCGTCAATTTCAATAGCGCCGCCGTCAGCACGGTATACCCCCGAAATCAAGCGAAGCAATGTGGATTTGCCCGAGCCGTTTGAGCCTACAAGCCCATAAATTGACCCGTCTTCAATTTCGAAGTTTATGCCATCAAGCGCAATATTTTCTTCGAATTTTTTGGTAAGATTGGTGCCTTTTATCAATTAAGGTCCCCTCCTTCTTTGTATATTTCATTGATTATATTGTTAATATCTTCTCGGCTAACGCCTTTTTGGTAAGCTGAGAGTATTACGGTTTTTAGATTATCCTTTTCGGTATTTATAAGCGTTTTGCGGGTGTTCTCAGCATCGGCTACAAATGAGCCCTTGCCCTTTACAGTATAGATAACACCGCGTTCCTCCAGAATGGCATAAGCCTTTTGAATGGTGTTGGGGTTTACTGTAAGCTTGGATGCTAAAGCTCTTACAGAGGGCATAGCATCGTCGGTTTTAAGAACAGAGAGGCTTATAAGATTTATAAACCCGTTTATTATCTGGTCGCATATAGAAATACCGCTTTTGTAATCTATCTGAAGCATATAATCAACTCCTTTCTGCCTTAACTGTACTATGTATCGTAGTACAGTTGTATATTACAACACTTTCCTGTGTTTGTCAATACTTTTTTTAAAATCCATATTTTTCTTCTAAGCGTTAAAGGGTGTTCGGCTTGACAAAAAAGCCTTTTATATTTTATAATAAGGAAAACAAAAAAGATATAAAATAAGGAGTTTTAGTATGAATAAGATATACGGTTCTGTTGAGGAACTTATAGGTTTAACCCCCATATTAGAACTTAAAGCCATAAAGAAGAAACTAGGACTAAAAGCCGATATTTTAGCAAAGCTTGAGTGCTTTAACCCTGGAGGTTCTGCAAAAGACAGGGCGGCTCTCTCGATGATTAACGATGCTGAAGAAAAGGGCATTTTAAACAGCTCGTCGGTAATTATTGAGCCGACTTCGGGTAATACAGGTATAGGTCTTTCCTTAGTTGCGGCGGCAAGAGGCTATAAAACCATAATTGTTATGCCTGATACAATGTCAGAGGAACGCCGCCGTTTAATGAAGGCATACGGGGCAGAGCTTGTTTTAACTGACGGCAAGCTCGGTATGGCGGGAGCTATAAACAAAGCAGAGGAAATAGCGGCTAACACAGAAAATTCATTTTTAGTAGGTCAGTTTTCAAACAAAGCTAACCCTAAAGCCCATTTTGATACAACAGGCCCCGAAATTTATGATGATACAAATGGGAATATTGATATTTTTGTTGCAGGTATCGGAACGGGCGGCACTATAACGGGGGTTGGAAGCTTTCTAAAATCCAAAAATCCCGACATAAAGATTGTAGGTGTTGAGCCCGAAGAGTCACCATTTTTAACAAAGGAGATAAGCGGTGCTCATAAAATTCAGGGCATTGGCGCCGGCTTTAAGCCTGAAATATTAGACCTTAATGTTTGCGATGAAATTTTAACCGTAAGCGGTGAAGAGGCATACGAATTTGCAAGGCTTATGGGAGGTTCCGAGGGTGTTTTAGTCGGAATATCTTCGGGGGCGGCGTTATCTGCTGCAGTAAAGCTTTCAAAACGACCTGAAAACGAGGGTAAGAGGATAGTAGTGCTTTTACCTGATACGGGCGAAAGATATCTTTCTACCGGAGTTTTTGATTAGTAAAAATTATATATTAACCGAAAAGGACACGGCTTTTGCCGTGTCCTTTTCGGTTTGGGGATGAATAAAGATATATAAAATCCGCTTTGGGCAAAAGGGGAAGGAAGTAGACTCCTTAAAAGCCCTAACAGATTTTTAGCTGATTATATTTTTCATTATCAAATGAAGCTTTTTCTATTTTTATTCTGTATTCTAAATATTTGGAGGTTTCGGTTGTTTTAAAGTCTGAATTTATGCCTGAGGAAGCAAGAGTTTGGGTAAGCTTTACAAGACTGTTTTCAAAAAGTCTTATATCACCGATAGCGGTTTTTGGGGTTACAGGCGGCGGCTCGGGGGCCTTTTTCTTTTCTTCGCGTACTTCGGGCTTTCTTCTTTTGAAATTTAAAATCTCCCGTATAAGAGCTTCGGTTTTTGCCTCTGATAAACCCTCTGAGTATATAGTATCGGCTAAGCTTGAGCGCAAAGATTCGTCAAGCCGCAGTAGTAGTCTTGCGTGGGTTTCGGTTAAATTGTATTTTATAACCTTTTCCTGAGTTAAAGCATCAAGTCTTAAAAGCTTTAGCTTTGATGATATTGCTGATTGAGTAATTCCAAGTCTTAGAGAAAGCTCGCTTTCTGAAACACCGCGCTCGAATATAAGAGAATATAAAAACCTCGCCTCTTCAAAGACTGTAAGATCGCTATGCTGTATGTTTTCTGCAAGGGCGTAAATTTCTGCCGACTCATCGTCAACATTATGTAAAATGCAAGGTATTCTTCTGAGTCCTGCCATTTTTGCCGCTCGTAGTCTGCGTTCACCTGTTATGAGTCTGTACTTTCCGTGAGGGGCTTTTCTTACTGCTAAGGGGTGAATAATTCCTGTGGCAGAAATGCTTCTTGATAATAGGGTAAGCTCGTCCACATTAAAAAATTGCCGTGGTGTGCTACCTGTAGAAATGATGTCACTAGGTTTTAACATCAAAAGCTTTTTATCTGCAATAGTATGCATTTTATCGCCCCCCTGCAAGCTAATTATTGCAGAATAAAACGATAAAGTAAAGCCTTTTCGGTCGCACAAAACGGCAACTAATTACAATATTTTTTAAATTATAAGGGTTGTTTTGCGATTTTAGTTGATATTCTCGGGTATTTTGGTGGAGTTTGCGATATCTTTTTTATAAAAACAAAGGCTCTTTGCTCATTTTCAGGCAAAGCTTCGCATATAATTTTGGCATCTCCTCCGCCGAGCAGCTTTAAAGCGTTTTTTGATAAGTCGAGTTCCGCTTCTGCAGAGGGACCTTTAAGCGCTAAAAATGTGCCGCCTTTTTTAACATAGGGCAGGCAGTATTCCAAAAGGGCGGGAAGTGACGCTACTGCCCTTGCCGTTGCAAAATCAAACTTTTCTCTGAAAAGAGGATTTCTGCCGCCGTCCTCAGCTCTTGCGTGTACCGTTTCTAAGTCTAGCGATAATTCCTCTGCTACCACATTTAAGAAATTAAGCCGTTTATTGAGACTGTCAAGCAGGGTGATTTTAAGGTCAGGCTTTGCGATTTTAAACACCATACCCGGAAAACCTGCCCCCGTACCGACATCAATAAGAGTGGCATTTTTTTGAGGATTGAAATGTTTAAAGGCTAAAAGACAGTCATAAAAATGCTTATAAAGTACAGCCTCAGGCTCGATTATAGCGGTGAGGTTCATTTTCTCGTTCCACTCTATTAGCAGATTGCCGTATATATTAAGTTGTTTTACGGCAGTGTCGGTAAGTTCTAATCCGAATTCTGCACAAAGGGGAATAAGCTTTTCTGTTTTAAAATCTATCATAAGTCAATTTCCTTAAAATTTTAGTCACGGCTTAAATAAATCATAAGCACCGAAACATCGGCAGGGCTAACGCCTGAAATACGTGACGCCTGACCGATATTTGCGGGCGATACCTTTTTAAGCTTTTCTCTAGCTTCAAGCCTTAGTCCGTAAACATCGTCATAGTTTATGTCACTTGGTATAACCTTGCGCTCTAAACGGAGCATTTCGTCTATCTGGGCTTGCTGACGGGTTAAATACCCCTCATACTTGATTTCAATTTCAACCTTTTCCTTTACCATATCGGAAAGGTTCGGTCTGTCCTTATCAAAGGGGGCTAACATTTCATAGCTTAATTGAGGGCGCTTTATAAGGTCAGACAGTCGAACACCTGTAGAAAGAGGAGCTGTATCAACGCTAGAAAGCAGCTCGTTCAGTTCCTTAGAGGGTGCTAAGAAGGTATGGTTTACACGCTCGATTTCGGCTTCCTTTTGCGCTTTTCTCTCTAAAAATTTGTTATATATTTCGTCGCTCAATAAGCCTAATTTATGCCCTATCGGCATCATACGCTCGTCTGCGTTATCCTGACGAAGAAGCAATCTGTATTCACTGCGAGAGGTCATCATACGGTATGGGTCAGAGCAACCCTTTGTTACAAGGTCGTCAATAAGTGTACCTATATAAGATGATGCGCGGGTCAGTATAAGCGGTTCCTTGCCCTGAATTTTGAGTGCTGCATTTATACCCGCTACAAGACCCTGAGCGGCGGCCTCTTCATATCCCGATGAGCCGTTGAACTGACCGGCGCCATATAGCCCCGAATGTTCTTTAAGTTCAAGGGTTGCATTAAGGGCTAAGGGGTCAATACAGTCGTATTCGATAGCGTAAGCGGTGCGCATAATTTTTACATTTTCAAGACCCTTCATAGTGCGATAGAATTTTAATTGCACTTCTTCGGGAAGTGAGGAGGACATACCCTGAAGATACATTTCTTCGGTATCCTCGCCGCAAGGCTCAACAAACATCTGATGACGCTTTTTATCTGCAAAGCGTACAACCTTATCTTCAATACTCGGACAATATCTAGGGCCTACACCCTCAATAACACCCGCATAAAGAGGTGAGCGGTGAAGATTTTCGAGGATTACTGCCTTTGTTTCATCGTTTGTATAGCCGATATGACAAACTGCGGTGTTTTTGGGCGCAGTTTTAGTAGAATAACTAAAGGGCTCTGTTTTTTCGTCACCCTCTTGAAGCTCTAATTTACTGAAATCTATACTGCTTTTTAAAACCCTTGCAGGAGTTCCTGTTTTAAATCGGCGAAGAGGAAGTCCTAGCTTTTTAAGGGATAGGGCAAGCTCTGTTGCCGCAAAGTTTCCGTCAGGCCCGCTTTCATAATTTACTTCGCCTACGAAAATTCTGCCGCCTAAAAATGTACCTGTACAGATAATTACTGCCTTTGATACATACTCAGCGCCGAGCTTTGTAACGCAGTGCCAACCGTCGTCCTCTTTAGTAAGGTCAACAATTTCTGCCTGGCGAACTTCAAGATTTTCTTCAAGCTCAACGGCGTGCTTCATATAACCGCTGTATGCTCGGCGGTCAATCTGTGCGCGAAGAGAGTGCACAGCAGGGCCTTTGCCTCTATTCAGCATACGGCTTTGAAGTGTGGTTTTATCGGCAGCCTTGCCCATTTCACCGCCCAAAGCGTCAAGCTCGCGAACTAAATGTCCCTTAGCGGTGCCGCCGATTGAGGGGTTGCAGGGCATATTTCCAACCCAATCAAGACTTATTGTAAAAAGTATAGTTTTTGTGCCAAGGCGAGCCGCTGCCAAAGCGGCTTCAATACCTGCGTGACCTGCACCTATTACAACTACATCGTAATTTCCTGCAAAATAAGATTTAATACTCAAATTTTCTACTTCCCTTAAAATTAATAGAAATTTTATTTACCAACACAAAATCTGCGGAAGATTTCGTCTGATACTTCATTTGTAACCCGCTTGCCCGTAAGCTCTAAAAGGTGAGATAAGGCGTCGTCAATGCAAACCCCTACGGCGTCTAATGTAGCACCGCCTAAGAGGGCTACTTCTGCCTCTCTTAGTGCCTCAAGTGTTTTTTCAGCGCAGTAGTGCTGATGTTCGCTCATAAGCACCGCCGCATCAGGATTAAGACTTGATATACGGGTGATTTCTTCGATTTTTGTTCTTAGCGCATCGGTACCCGTAGCATTTTTTGCCGATATCAAAACAACCTCAAAGCCTTTAAAGTTGTCAGGTGTTAAAACACTTTTCAAATCGGTTTTGTTAAGTATAATTAGTGCCTTTTTATCCTTTAATTCTTCTAAAAGATTAAGGTCGTTTTGGTCTAGGGGAGAGGAGACATCAAAAACGGCGAAAATAAGGTCTGCACTGTCGAGCCTCTCACGCGCCCTTATAACGCCAACGCTCTCAACAGTATCCTCGGTTTCGTGGATACCTGCGGTATCTGAAAGACGAAGCGTTATATCCCCTAAATTAACGGTTTCTTCTATAACATCGCGAGTTGTTCCTGCAACATCGGTTACAATAGAACGCTCGTTACCTGAAAGCAGGTTCATAAGAGTTGATTTTCCAACATTTGGCTTGCCCACAATCGCACAGTTAATACCCTCCATTATGAGTTTTCCTGTGTCATAGGTGTCGGATAACATTTTGGTTTCTTTTATTGTAAGTCTTAACATTTTGCCGAAATTTTCTTCTGATAGAGAGGGGATATCCTCGTCGGGATAATCGGCAAAAACAGAAATTGATGCTGCGGTCTCGAGCAGCATATCGGTGATTTTTTGTATGGTTTTTGCAATTCTGCCGTCCTTGGCTGAGCGTGCAATTTTAAGGGCTGAATCATTATTTGCAGAAATAAGACCCATAATGCTTTCGGCTTTTGTAAGGTCAAGCTTGCC
>JAQXZE010000010.1 GCA_029227055.1 Oscillospiraceae bacterium
CGGCGGTAACACGGGTTCGAATCCCGTCCGGGTCACCAAAATAAAAGAACCTCTTCGAAAGAAGGGGTTCTTTTATTTTGGCAATTCAGATTACGGGATGAGAACCCGTAGGGTTCGTCGAAGCAGCCGCAAATGCGCGATATGCATTTGCGGACTGTGAAGTCTCGAGTACGAATGCTTTTTCGCAAGCGCTCGGAGCGGTCGAAAAAGCAGAGAACGCAGAGTGCCCCGTCCGGTCACAGAAGATAGAAAGAATAATACAACAGAATTATCTTTTTGTTAAATTTTCATGCCGCAAACATGACACTTATTATAATCTTTTGAAATATCCGCACCGCAATTTGGGCAGAAAACTGCATTTTCAATCATCATATTATATTCTTTATCTTTTTCTTCCTGCAAAAGTTTTAGTCTTAATTTCTCTTTCTCTAATTTCTCAATATTCTTCATATCTATTTTGAGTGCTTCTTGAATTTTCTTTTGAGTTGATTTATCATAGAATTTAATAAGGTATATAATATACAATGTAGAAAGAATAACACAACAAAACCCACTAAGCAAATCAGCAAAACAAAACAATATACTTAAAATAGAAAACAAGAACCAAAACAAAAAATGAAAAGATTTGTCTCGTTCTCGTGAACGAGATACTGCCGTAGCTTCTGGACAATTTTCATATTTGGTATATGTATAATGTAATTTGACTGCCATAATTGTAATACCTCCAAAAGTGTTTTATATAATCATAGTTTCACATAATTATATCATATGAACTCCCATAAGTAAAGTCAACTACTTCTTGTTTTTACTGTAATCGCTAATTAAACCTAATTTTGTTTCTAGCATCTATAAACCACACTTTTAATAAAGCAGGAGAAGAAAAGCCTACCCTACATAAAACCAATTAATCCACATCGTAGGGCAGGACCTTGGTCCTGCCGTTATTATTTTTATCCAAATTAAACGGGAGGGAAACCCCCTCTCCTACAAAAAACTCAAGGTTTTACCTTGAGTTTTTTGCTTTTATTTTGATTTTGGGTATCTTTCTTTATAATCTGTTTCGCCCAACAGATAATCAACACTTGTGTTGTAAAAATTTGCAAGTTTTATTAAAACGATAGTAGGAATATCGTTTTCTCCTGTTTCATATTTAGAGTAGCCTGTTTGTGACATACCTAAAACCTTTGCAACTTCAGTTTGATTAAGGTCAGAGTCTTCTCTTAAATCACGAATTCTCCTATACACTGCTTGAACCTCCAATTAAACTACTACTGACAATTTTAGTTTAACCAGAATAATCTTGTTGATTTTTAACCTGAAACAGATTAAAACATAGATATATTATGTCTTAAGGTGATTTTATGATTAAAAGAGTTGTTATCGCAGGGTGTCGGTATTACGAAAACTACAAAGAGGCAGAAGAATATATTGATTTTTGCATATCTAATATCAGAAAAGAAAATGAGATTATTATCGTTTCGGGCGGGGCTCGAGGTGCTGACGCTCTAGGTGAGCGCTATGCAGAAGAAAACGGCTTTAAAATAGAACGGTATCTTCCCAATTGGGATAAATACGGAAAAAGTGCAGGGCCGAAACGAAATCGGCAAATGGCAGAAATCGGCGACTATGTTATCTGCTTTTGGGACGGCAAAAGCAAAGGCACAAAATCAATGATTGAAGCTGCTAGAAAAAGCGGAAAACCCATTAAAATTAAAATGATATCTGAAAACAGCAAATACAAAAAAGTTATCTAATATCGTAGGGGCAATTCACGAATTGCCCAAAAACGCGGTTGATTCGTGAATCAACCCTACATAAAACCAAAATTAATATATTGTAGAGTGTGACAATAGCCTCCCTTGCCTAAAGGGAGGGGGACCGACCCTTAGGATGGTGGAGGGATTCTCGATGCACTGCTTTTATCCGTGAAAAAACTAACGGGACGTCGAGGCGCCGTCCCCTACAAACAAATCAATTTCATTTTTCGTTTCGACTTTTAACATTTCCACCTTGACAATCAAGGCTTATAGTTGTAAAATATAATAAAGCGTTGATGAGGACAAGTAGTGTTCTGAGCCTTCTTTTAGAGAGAAACGGTCGTTGGCTGAAAGCCGTTTTAAGAAACAGGAAGCACGAAACCGCCTTTGAGTGCCGTGGGTAAAAAACACGGACGCCTATCCCTGCGTAATGGGTCGAAAAAAGCGCCGTACTTTTGTACGGAATATGGGTGGAACCACGGAGATTTTTTACTTCGTCCCTGAGATTACAGGGGCGAAGTTTATTTTTTTGGAGGAAATATTATGATTAAAATTACATTAAAGGATTCTTCACTGTTAGAGCTTCAGGATAACTCTACCGCATTGGATGCGGCGGCTGCTATTAGTGCAGGGCTTGCCCGTGTAGCCTTGGCTGCCAGAATAAACGGCAAAAACGCAGATATCCGCACCGTGCTTTCTGACGGTGACACTCTTGAAATTTTAACCTTTGATGACGACTACGGTAAATGGACCTTCCGTCACACCGCGTCTCACATATTAGCTCAGGCGGTAAAGCGCCTTTTCCCTGCAGTAAAGCTCACAATAGGCCCCGCTGTTGAGGACGGCTTTTATTATGACTTTGATACAGAGGAAAAATTCACTCCCGACACATTAAAGGAAATCGAAGCCGAAATGAAGAAAATCGTTAAGGAAGATTTACCTATAGAGCGCTTTACAATGTCGAGAGAGGAAGCTATAAAATACTTTGAAGATAAGGGTGAGCCCTATAAGGTTGAGCTTGTTGAGGAATTACCTGAGGGCGAAGAAATAAGCTTTTATTCTCAGGGTGAATTCACCGACCTTTGCGCCGGCGCTCACCTTTTAAAAACAGGCGCCGTTAAGGCATTCCGCTTAACCTCAGCAACAGGTGCTTATTGGCACGGAGATTCAAGCAAAAAGATGCTCTGCCGCGTATACGGAACTGCTTTCCCGAAGGCATCTGAGCTTGAAGAGCACCTTACTCGTCTTGAAGAAGCAAGAAAGCGCGACCACAACAAAATCGGCCGTGAGCTTGAATATTTTACAACCGTTGATGTTATCGGTCAGGGTCTTCCGATTTTACTTCCCAAGGGCGCTAAGGTAATTCAGCTTTTACAGCGCTTTGTTGAGGACGAGGAGTCTAGACGCGGATGGCAGCTTACAAAAACACCCTATATGGCAAAGCGTGAGCTTTATAAGCTCTCAGGTCACTGGGACCACTATCTTGACGGTATGTTCGTTTTAGGCGACCCTGAGGATGAGGAAAAGGAATGCTTTGCACTTCGTCCTATGACCTGCCCCTTCCAATATCAAGCATATTTAAACCGTACCCGTTCATACAGAGATTTACCTCTCCGCTATAATGAGACCTCTACCCTATTCAGAAATGAGGATAGCGGCGAAATGCACGGTCTTATAAGAGTTCGTCAGTTCACTATCTCTGAGGGTCACCTTATGTGTACCCCTGAACAGTTAGAGCAGGAATTCAGAGGCTCCCTTGAACTTGCCATTTATATGCTTAAAACTATAGGTCTTTATGAAGATGTTTCCTACCGCTTCTCGCAGTGGGACCCTGATAACAGAGAAAAGTATATCGGTACCGACGAGCAGTGGAACGAGGCTCAGGGAGTTATGGAAAAAATCCTTAACCACCTTGAAATTCCTTATAAAGTCGGCGTTGGCGAGGCAGCTTTCTACGGACCCAAGCTCGATATTCAGATAAAGAATGTTTTCGGCAAGGAAGACACACTCATTACCATCCAAATCGACCAACTCTTAGCTGAGAAGTTCGGTATGGAATACACCGATACAGACGGACTTAAGAAGAACCCGTATATCATTCACCGCACCTCTATCGGCTGCTATGAGAGAACACTTGCATTAATTCTTGAGAAGTATGCAGGTGCATTACCGATGTGGCTTGCTCCCGAGCAGGTAAGACTTTTGACTATTGCCGACAGACATCTTGACTACGCTTATGAAATCAAGCGCCGTCTTGAAGAAAAGGGCATTCGTGTAACGGTAGACGCGAGAAATGAGAAAATCGGTTATAAAATCAGAGAGGCAAGGCTCGAAAAGCTTCCCTACATGTGCATAATCGGTGATAATGAGCTTGAAAGCGGCTCACTTTCTGTAAGAGAAAGAGGCGAAAACGGTGATTTAGGCTCAATGTCAGCAGAGGAATTTATCAGCCGAGCTGTAGAAGAAACCGAAAAAAAGATAATTAAAAAGATAAACTAAAAGTAAAACGCAGAGATTTTTATCTCTGCGTTTTTTATTAAAATCTTCTCGCATAGCCACAGCTTTGGCAGAGCTTTTCTACTGCATTTCGGCATTTAAAGCCGTCTCGCAAATTCTTAGCCCTCTCAGAATTCAGGATATCATAAATATCCTCTTTAAAAATATTTCCAAGACAAATATCGGCATTTCTATCAAGGCAACAGGGCACTACTCTGCCGTCTGATAATATTCCAAAGTGGTCTTTAAGTCCGTAACAGAAAACACTCGAAGCACTATTCTCGGCCGAGATATCGGGCCACGAAAAACGCTCGGCGTGTTCAAGGTATAGCGAGTTTTTAATTCTGATGCCTCGCCGCTCCTCCTGCCATTCGCCCGAAATTGCATTTTTAATTCGCTCGATAGAATTTTTGGTTATATCTTCATCAAAGCCGTTGTTCCAAAATCTAAACACCGTAACAATTCCGTTATCGCTGCTCATATCGGCGAAATCTATACAGGAATTTATGTAAGTTTCGTATTCCTCACGACTTCCCTCTTCAAAGCTGTGAAGCGAAATATTGACCTTATGAACACCGCTCTCTATAAGCTCGTGTCCTCTCTTTGAAAGCAGAGTACCGTTAGTGGTAATAATTACTTTAAAGTCTTTTTTACGGGCGATTTTGATAAATTTAAAAAGGTCAGGGTGGCAAAGCGGCTCACCCATCAAATGAAGATACAAAAACTTCGTAACCCCTATAAGCTTATCGGTAATAAGTTCAAATTCATTGAGGGATAGAAAATTAGGCGGTCTTTCGGTTTTAGGGCAAAAAGAGCAGTTTTTATTACAGACATTCGTAATTTCAACATACACCTTCGAATACAAAAATACCGCCCCTTTTGTGTTTATATATTTTTATTTTACATAAAATCTCCTAAAAAGCAAGGGAAAAAGGCAACCGTTAATTTAACAGCTGCCTTTCTTTCGGCAATTATCGCATAGATTTTGAGCCATTTTGATTTGATGAGGGGGTCACGGAATCAATTGCATCGTTTATTCCTTCCTCTACACCATTTATGCCATCCTCTACGCCGTCAATGACACCATCCATTTCGTTTTTAAGTCCTGAATCGTCGTTATAGCTGCTGCCCTGACGTTTTGACTGATACGGCTCGCCGGAGGTTGTATCGTTGTTATCCTTGTTGCCGCAAGCAGTTAGAGAGGTCATTATGCAAATTGCCGCTAAGATAAACGCTGTTTTTCTAAACATAGTGTCCTCCCGTGACACAAAAAATTTAAAATTACTTGTGTCCTTAATATTATAAACCTTTAGTTGTATTATTTGCGTGGAAGTTTTATGTAAAAAAACCGATTTCACTAAAAAATGAAATCGGTTTAAAAAATTTTTGTTTTTTAAATTTGAGACTCTATAATCTCCCTTATTCTCTCTACGCCCTCGCCGTTTTGCGCCGAAAAGGGTATAATTTCTACACCCTCGCCAAACTCGCCTAATTCCTCTAAAATCAGTTCGCATCGGTTTTTATATTCGGTGCGATTAAGCTTATCGCTTTTAGTGAGAACTACAGTATAAGGAATATCAAAATGCCTTAAAAATTCGAGCATACTTAAATCAAAGGCGGTTGCAGGATGACGCATATCCACAAGCTGAAAAACCATACGGATATCACGTTCCGAGCGGAAATACCCTTCCATAAGGTCAGACCAACGGTCACGCTCGGCAAAGGGTACCTTTGCATAGCCATAGCCTGGTAGGTCTACAAGACGCATACCGTCACACTTATAAAAGTTAATAGTAACCGTTTTTCCGGGTTTTGTACTAACTCTAGCAAGTGATTTTCGGTTCAAGATTTTGTTTATAAGGGAAGATTTTCCAACATTCGAACGCCCCGAAAAACAAATTTCGGGCATATCAGACTCACTTAACTGTTCAAAGGTTCCGAAAGCCTTCTCAAAAATTACATTATTATAATTCACAGTACCACCTACTGTCTGATTCTTTCTGCCTGACGCTTATCCACCGCCGACATATCAATTTTATGTTCATCATTCAGGGTTACTTCGTTCGGCAAAAGTGCGGCATCTATGATCTCTTCTACCTTTGATACGGGTATAAAGGTTACATTTTCTAAAACTGCGGGGTCGATTTCCTTTATATCAGGCTCGTTAGCCTTAGGAATAAATACAGTTTTTACACCGCCTCTATATGCCGCCATAGACTTTTCCTTAAGACCGCCTATTGCTAAAACTCTGCCTCTAATAGTAATTTCACCCGTCATAGCGATATCGCGGCGAACCTCTCTACCTGTAAGAGCAGAAATAAGAGCGGTTGTTATTGTAACACCTGCAGACGGGCCGTCCTTTGGAACGGCAGCCTCAGTTGCGTGGATATGAATGTCGTTTTCCTTATAAAAGTCGGCATTTATACCGTACTTTTCGGCGTTTGCCCTAACAAAGCTTATTGCCGCTAAGGCAGACTCCTTCATAACATCACCGAGCGAGCCTGTAAGCTCTATTTTGCCCGTACCCTTGAGTGCTGCAACCTCAAGCTGCATTATCTCTCCGCCGACTGCTGTCCAAGCAAGGCCGTTAATAATGCCGACCTCGTCATTTTCAAGGATAACTTCGGGCTTATATTTTTTAGGGCCGAGCATTTCTTCAATGCTTTTAGCCTTAACGGTAACCTTTGTAGCAGAGCCTTCGGCTATTCTTTTTGCTACCTTTGAGCAAACAGATGCAATCGCTCTTTGAAGCTTTCTAACACCCGCTTCTCTTGTATAAAAATCGATAAGACTATATATTGCTTCGTCTGTAATACGGCAGTTTTTCGGGCTTAAAGCGTGGCGCTTTAATTGAGCCGCTACAAGATGCCGTTTAGCAATATTAAACTTTTCTTCCCTTGTATAGCTGCCAAGCTCAATTACTTCCATACGGTCGAGCAAAGGAGCAGGTATAGTATCGGCATTATTTGCGGTAGTTATAAACACCGCGCGGCTTAAATCAAAGGGAATTTCAATGTAATTATCTACAAATGAGCAGTTCTGCTCGGGGTCTAAAACCTCCAAAAGCGCTGCGGACGGGTCACCTTTATAGTCACTTCCGAGCTTATCAATCTCGTCAAGCAAAATAAGGGGGTTAGAACTTCCCGACTGCTTTACTGCATTTATAATTTTACCCGGCATTGAGCCTACATAGGTTTTTCTGTGTCCTCTGATTTCTGCTTCGTCGTGAACACCGCCCAAGGACACCCTTGCAAACTTTCTGCCCATACACTCAGCAATAGTTTTACCGATTGAGGTTTTACCGACACCGGGAGGGCCTACAAGGCAAATAATTTGTCCTGTAATTGAGGGAGAAAGGCTATAAACAGAGAGCATTTCGAGAATTCTCTGTTTAACCTTTTTCATACCGTAGAAATCGCGCTCAAGTATTTTTTCAGCACGCTTTATATCCACATTTGTGGAAACTTCAAGATTCCAAGGAAGCTCAATACAGGTATCAAGCCAATTTCGTGCAACAGTGCCCTCGTGAGAGCCTGACGGCATTTTACCGAGCTTTTGCACCTCTATGTTAAGCTTTTCTTTAATTTCGTCCGAGCAGTTAAGGGCTGCGATTTTCGAAAAATAAATTTCTATCTCGTCGGCAGCGGCATCTCCGTAAAGCTCCTCATTTATAGAACGAATTTGCTCACGAAGATAGTATTCACGCTGATTTTCATCAATATGAAGTCTTGTTTTCTCGCTGATTTTACTGTCAATAAGTGAAATCTCACGTTCTTTAGAGAGCAACTCAACTAAAACTTTAGCTCGACCGACAGGCGATAATTGTTCTAAAATATACTGCTTATCATCAAAGGGAGCAGGTATGCTAAAGGCAATAAAATCGCAGAGGAAAGAAAGGTCGCCTGTAGTTGCAACGGTCATAACTACATCGGGAGCTATAACCTTAGAAATTGCGGCATATTTTTCAAATTCGCTCTTTACTCTTCTTGCAAGGCTTTCCTTATATATTTCTCTGTTTTTAACAGGCTTATCTGCTAGCGGCTCTATATCGGCGATAAGGTAGCTGCCTTTTGTGTTTAAATTGCGGTGGGTTGCTCTTTCCTTGCCCTCTACAAGAATTTTTACCGTGCCGTCAGGTCCCTTTAAAACCTGACGCACCCTAGCTATACAACCGATTTTATAAAGGTCGGCATCCTGTGGGTCCTCTACGGCAATATCCTTTTGAGCAACTAGGTATATTTTCTGATTTGTTTCCATTGCGGCAGTAATTGCCTTAATGGATTTTTTTCTGCCTACATCAAATGTAAGCATCATATTGGGGAATGCAACAAGACCCCTGAGGGCTAAAACGGGATAGCATTTTCCTCTTGTTGCAGAAAGGTTCTCTGTTGACATTAATTAATCTCCTTAAGGGTATAGTTATTCGGCAAAATATGCGCTTTCACAAATCATAGTAGCGCAGAGTAAATTTTCCTCAAACACAAATATAACTGTATTTTTGCCAAACTCATATTCAAGACTTGTATAAGTATCTGATATCGGCATAAAGAAAATTTTATCGTATTTTCCGTCGGTTTCTTTAGGCTCAAACTTACTTAAGGCTTCCTTTACCTCA
Organism: Oscillospiraceae bacterium; assembly: GCA_029227055.1. GTDB lineage: Bacteria > Bacillota > Clostridia > Oscillospirales > Acutalibacteraceae > UBA737. Next base: position 8,869 of record JAQXZE010000010.1, read on the forward strand.
AGAATTACCGTTCCTACAGAAAATCCGTAAGCCGTATCAAGACCGACTACCGCAAAAACGCTATCGTTATCATTTTTATAATAGTAGTTGGCATTTTTATAAGATAAAAATGAGTAATCGTCCATTTCCATAAGACTATAAACCGAATGGAGATGACCGTCATCCTCATTTTCTGCATTTTTCTGGTCTTCGGCATCAAAAGCAGTTCTCATAGCCTCGGCATCACTACCTAGCTTATACTCATATTCAGGGATTTGACCGAGCTTTGCATAATACTCTACATCTATAGAGTGTTCACTCTTTTTCTTGTCGGTACCTTTGCATCCTGCAAGACAAAAAATCAAGCTAAGAGAAATTAAAACTGCTAAAATTCTTTTCATAAGGGTTTTCCTTTCAATTACTTCTTTTGTTTTTTGATATCAACACCGCCTGCGCACAAGAGGTCATTTCTCAAATTCCATAAATCCTCTGATAAATCGACATAATAGGTATGCGGTTTTTCAAAACGGGTAACCTCTTCCCATAAAGCGCCAACCTGCTCGGCTCTGTGTTTTGCAATATCACTAACCTCAGGGCTTTTATAAACCTGACGGCCGCCCTCAAAAATCTTCGCCTGAAGCTTTTCGGCTTTAAAGTTTGTAACAACCTTGCGCTTCCAGGTGTATGTTGGGTCAAAAATTTCGTACGGCTTTGTATCGTCTATCTTTTCGTAATTTAGGGTTATAACATCGGCGATAGCCTTTCCTGTATCGCGGTCGTAAAGTCGCCAAGGTATTTTTACACCGGGAATTGTTATCTTAGCTGTATTTTCGCTGATTTTAATCTTCGGTATGGTTTTACCCTGCTTTTCTATTGCGGAAAGCTTGTAAACACCTCCGAACACTGCTTCGCTTGAAGCAGTTATAAGGCGCTCACCAACACCATAAGTATCAACCTTTGCGCCTTGGAAAATCATATCTCTGATAAGATATTCGTCAAGTGAATTTGATACACAAATCTTGCAATCAGGATAACCTGCATCGTCAAGCATTTTTCTGGCCTTTTTAGTGATATATGTGATATCGCCGCTATCTATACGAATACCGACAGGACGCTTACCAAGAGGCTTTAGCACCTCGTCAAACACCTTTATTGCGTTAGGAATACCCGACTTTAAAACATTATAGGTATCAACAAGCAAAAGGGTGCTATCGGGGTATTTTTCGGCGTAGGTTTTAAAGGCATCGTATTCACTGTCAAACATCTGCACCCAGCTATGCGCCATTGTGCCTGACGCCTTAACCGAGAAGTCCTTAGCGGTTTTAAGACAAGATGTGCCTGTACATCCGCCGATGATTGCCGCTCTGGCGCCATAGTATGCGGCATCGTAGCCGTGGGCTCTGCGGGCGCCGAATTCCATAACAGGTCTGCCGTTAGCCGCAGTTACAATTCTATTTGCCTTAGTTGCTATAAGCGACTGATGGTTAATGGTTAAAAGCACCATCGTCTCAAGCATAAGCGCCTGCATTGCAGGACCTCTCACCGTTACAATCGGCTCTTGAGGGAAAATTACTGTACCCTCAGGCACCGCCCATACATCACACTCAAACTTGAAAGTTTTTAAATAATCTATAAATTCATCAGAAAACAAATTAAGGCCCTTTAAATACTCAATATCACTCTCATCAAAGGACAGATTATTCATATAATCAATAAGCTGTTCAAGACCTGCCATTATGGCATATCCGCCCTCATCAGGAACTCTTCTGAAGAACATATCGAAATAGGTTATTGTATCTCTGTATTCGCTATCAAAAAGGCCGTTAGCCATTGTAAGCTCATACATATCCATGAGCATTGTTAAATTGCGCTGTGTTCTCTCCATTTTTTAGCACCTCACTAAAAACTCCTACATCTTTTCGGGAGCCGAAATCTTCATCATATCAAGTACATTTTTAATTACCTGAGCGGTGTTTTTGCAAAGAGTAAGTCTTGCCTGCATTAAGGGCTCTTCTATTCCCTTTACTCTGCAAGCAGAATAGAATTTATGGAATTTTGTTGCCAAATCGGTAACATAATGGGTAATTCTTGCGGGGTCATAGCTGCGAGCAGCACCGATTATCTCATCGGTAAGATTGCCAAGGTGTAAAACAAGCTCTCGCTCTTCTACCGTATTAAGTGCTGCGAGTTCATCGTCTGTACACTCACGCATTAAAATTCCCTCTGCCTCTAAATTCCTGATTATACTACAGATACGGGCATAGGCATACTGAACATAGTAAACGGGGTTTGTGTTAGATTCATTAACCGCCAAATCCAAATCAAAATCAAAATGGCTGTTAGGCTCACGAAGATTAAAGAAAAACCTTGCCGCATCTATCGGGATTTCTTCAAGAAGCGTTACAAGAGTTATAGCCTTACCTGAACGCTTGGACGCCTTAATTACCTCGCCGCCGCGAACCAAACGCACCATCTGCATAAGAACAACATCAAGTCGGTCAGCATCGACTCCGAGTGCCGTAAGTGCTGCCTTTAATCTCGGCACATAGCCGTGATGGTCAGCCCCCAAAATATCAATAGCCTTATCAAACTTTCTGGTTTCAAGCTTATTATAGTGGTATGCAATATCGGGCACAACATAGGTAGGAACTCCGTTTGCACGAACAAGCACAAAGTCCTTATCACAACCGAAATCGGTAGCCTTAAACCATAGGGCATCCTCCTGCATATAGGTGTGACCGCTCTGCTTTAAAAGCTCGATTATTCTTGCAGTTTCACCATTGTTATGAAGTGAGCTTTCCTTAAACCAGGTATCATACTCAATTCTGTATTTAAGTAAATCCTCTTTCAATCCTGCTATGTTTTTGGGAAGCGCAAACTCAACTAATGCCGCTCTGCGCTCTTCCTCGCTGAGTGCCACATATTTATCGCCGTGTATTTCTGCAAAAGCCTTTGCGTGAGCAATAATATCCTCGCCGTGATAGGAATCCTCGGGCATTTCGATACCCTCTTTATAAAGCTGCAGATAACGAAGGTCTAACGATAGCGCGAATTTATTTATCTGATTTCCTGCATCGTTTATATAAAATTCACGCTCAGTATAATAACCTGCTGATTCGAGTACTGCCGCTAAGCAGTCACCCAAAGCACCGCCTCTGGCGTTTCCTATATGCATAGGACCTGTTGGGTTTGCCGAAACAAACTCAACTAAAACGCGTTTTCCCTCTCCATAGCCGCTTTTACCGTAATCGGCACCCTTTTCGGATATATCCTTTATGATATCAGCATAGTACTTGTCCGATAAGAAAAAGTTAATAAATCCCGGACCTGCTATTTCGCATTTTGATACATAGCTGCCCTCAAGATTTGCATTTTCTACTAAAATCTCGGCAATCTGTCTTGGTGCTTTGCGGAAAACCCTAGCCCAAGCCATAGCCGCATTTACCGCATAATCGCCGTGCTCACGGTTTGCGGGCGCTTCTATTATAAAATCCGAAAGCTCAGCTTCGGGAAGACTATTTTCTTCAATAGCCTTAGCCGCTGCTGACTTTATAATTTCAACAATCTGATTTTTTGCTTTGTTTACTAATAATGACATTTTAATTAACTCCTCTTAACGCTGATTTCTACTGTGTTTCTGCTGATAAGCTCTAAATTTGAATCTATTGTGTAGCTCATATTGAGGGTACCGCCCGATTCGGTTAAATTGTGGACAACATTCTCGCCAAAAATTCCTATAACAAGGTCACCCTGAGGGGTACTGTAAAAGCAACTGTTTCGAGCACCCTTTTCTATTACAAGTCGGCTCATATATCCTCCCGAGCGTTGCAGAATAACTGTGTCGTCGTCCTTTACCATAAGCGAGGTTTTTACACCCTTAACGCCGAGCATTTCGCTCTCATCATAGGTTAAAAGGAATTTGCCGTCCTTAATACCCATTTTGCCGACAGTTGTAAGCTCTATTGAATCGACATCGTCGTCCATTCCCTGCTTGCCGACTATTTTAATTATTACATCCTTCATCATATTTACCTATATTCACCTGTTTTACCTTTTTATCGTCAATTTCTTCCCCCAAAAGAACAGAGGCTGTTTTTCTGAAGGAGTCTGCTTTATCACTTACATAAAAATCAATTTTTCCCTTCTCAGAGCCTTCACAAAGGGCACCGTTTTGGCTTAAATAATTTTTAACCGATATAGCGGTTTCTTCCCCCATATTGATAAGGGTAACCCCGCTGCCTGCAACCTTTGCTATCGCCTCTTCTAAAACGGGGAAATGGGTGCAACCTAAAATCAAGGTGTCAACCCCCTCATCCAAAAGAGGCTTTAAATATCGCTCGACCGTGTTTAAAACCACCGTATCATCTGCCTTATACCATCCCTCTTCTACAAGAGGCACAAATAGTGACGCCGCATTTTGCGAAACTAAAGCATCAGGGAGAAGCTTTAAAATCTGTCTTTTATGCTCACCGCTGTTAACAGTAGCCGCTGTTCCCAAAATACCTATTCGCTTATTTTTTGTTGCCTTTACTGCCGCCCTTACCGAGTTTGAAACAACCTCAATAAAGGGAACAGGAAGATTATCTCCCGTATCTGCCGCAACAGAAGACACTGTACCGCAAGCGGCAACCACAAGCTTTACATTATGGGACAGAAGGAATTTTTCGTCTTGCAGAGCGTATTTTCTTATAGTATCTCGGCTTCTTGTACCGTAAGGCACACGACCTGTATCGCCGAAATAAACGATATCTTCAAAGGGCAACTGCTTTACAAGCTCGCGAACAACGGTAAGACCGCCAAGTCCCGAATCGAAAACACCTATTGCGCGGTTATCAGACATAGAACTCCTCCTGAACATAAGTTTTCATATTATCATATCATATTTTTATTAATTGTGCAACTATTAAAGTATATATTGACTTTGGATATTTTTTGATATTATAATAATATATATTAGAAATTTTTTACAAATTAGTCTTCGACTTTAAAAACGGAAGGTTCGCATTATGATTTATGATGTTGTTATAGTAGGTGGCGGTGCGGCAGGTCTGTGTGCTGCCGTAAAATTAAAACAGTTAAACCCTCTTTTAAGCGTAGTAGTTATAGAAAGACAGCAACGCGTTGGTAAAAAGCTGCTTATAACAGGTAACGGCAGATGCAATATTACAAACAAAAATATAACTCTTGACCGCTATCACGGTGACGACAAGCGTTTTGCGGAATATGCTCTAAGCACCTATACAAACCGCACAGCAGAAGATTTTTTTGCCGACATCGGAGTTGTTTTCACCTACGAAAAGGACGGCAAAGCCTACCCCTATTCGCTTCAGGCGTCCTCTGTTTTAGACGCGCTTCGTTTTGCGGCAGAGCATGCAGAGGTTGAGTTTTTAACCTCACTAAAGGCAGAAGATTTCTCTTTTGACGGAAATATTTACACCTTAGACGCCGATATGGGAAAGGTAAAATCAAGGTTTTTAATTATTGCTACGGGACTTTATTCGGGCGGTGAAAAGCTCGGTTGTGACGGAGAATTTTTGCGCGTTATGAAGCAAAAGGGCTACCCCGTTGTAAAGACAACCCCTGCCATTGTTCAGCTAAAATGCGCAGGTGATATTCCGCGTTCCCTAAAGGGTATTAAGGTAAACGCTAAGGTCACTCTTTTATGCGATAAAAGAGCTGTAAAAAGCGATTTCGGAGAGGTGCTTTTCTGCGATTACGGACTGTCAGGTCCGCCTATAATGCAGCTCTCGCGTGACACCTCAAGACAAAACGGAAAATTTAATATAAGCCTTGATATTATGCCCGAATATTCAAAGGACCGACTTTTAGAAATTTTAGTACACAGAAGAATAAAGCTCTGCGAAGCCCCTATTGAAGAATTCTTTACAGGTATGCTCAATAAAAGGGTTGGTCAGTGCATACTAAAGCTTTGCGGACATAAATTATCTGAGAGTGTATCAAGTCTTAACGGTGACGCATTATCTGCCCTTGCCGACAAAATTAAAAGCTTTGAATTTGAAGTGACGGGAAATACAGGTTTTATAAATTCACAGGTAACTGCAGGCGGACTTTCTACCGTTAGCTTTGTTAATAAAACTATGATGTCGAACCGACACAAAAACCTATTCTGCATCGGCGAAATACTCGATATAGACGGCGACTGCGGCGGCTTTAATCTGCAGTGGGCGTGGTCGAGTGCGTTTTGTGCGGCAGAGTATATTTCCTCTGTTACAGGTGGTATGGTATGATTTTATTAAATAATGCCTTTTTGCCCCTTGATACCGATTTTGAAAACCTGAAACCCATTGCCGCCGTCCTTTTAAAGACCAATATTAGTAATATTTTATCTGCTGAGCTTCACAGAAAATCGGTAGATGCAAGGCATAAAAATGATGTTAAGTTTTGCTGTTCACTTCTTATAAATGTTAAATCAGGCGAAGAAAAGTTTATAAAGAAAAACAAAAATGCCTCTAAACACACTAAAAAGGATTATATTTTCAAAAAGTGCAATAAAACCCCTGAAAAAAGACCTGTTGTTGTAGGGTTTGGCCCCGCAGGAATGTTTGCGGCGCTAACTCTTGCCCGCGCAGGACTAAAGCCCATTGTTATAGAACGCGGCGAATGTGTAGAAAACCGCACTAAAAAGGTTGAGGAATTCTTTAAAGGCGGAAGTCTCGATGAAAACAGCAATGTTCAGTTCGGAGAGGGCGGTGCAGGTACTTTTTCTGACGGAAAGCTAAATACAGGCACAAAGGATTTCCGCTCGCCTGCCGTTTTAAAGGCTTTTTATGAGTTTGGCGCAGATAAAAAAATCCTTTATGAAGCAAAACCGCATATCGGTACGGATATTCTTGTAAAAATTGTTAAAAATTTAAGAGAGGAAATAATTTCTCGAGGTGCTGAGGTTCGTTTTTTATCAGAGCTTGAAGATATAAATTTTGAGAACGGAAAGCTCACTGAAATTACCGTTTCGGGTGAAAAAATATCTGCCGACCGAGTTATTCTCGCTACAGGACATTCCGCAAGAGATGTATTTGAGCTTTTAGCAAAAAAGAATATAGAAATGGTACAAAAAGCCTTTTCTATGGGCGTTAGGATTGAGCATTTGCAAAGCGATATAAACCGCGCCCTTTACGGAGATTTTGCCGAGCATAAGGCTCTCGGCGCCGCCGACTACAAGCTTGCTGTCCACCTTGAGAACGGCAGAGGGGTTTATACCTTTTGTATGTGTCCGGGCGGTGAGGTTATCAATGCCTCAAGCGAAGAAGGCGGTATAGCGGTAAATGGTATGAGTTTAAGCCTCAGAGACGGCAAAAACGCAAACAGTGCTCTATTAGTCAGTATAAATCCCGAGGATTTTGGGAGTGACGATGTACTTGCAGGCTGTTATCTGCAAAGAGAAATCGAGCAAAAAGCCTTTTTGATAGCTAACGGGAAAGTGCCAGTTACTACGGTAGGAAGCTTTGTTTTCGGCGAAAAGGAAGCCGAATTTACAAAGGTTAGCCCCACCGTAAAACCCGAGACCGTAATGGCAGATTTTGATAAAATTTTCCCCTCATATATAACCGAAAGTTTAAGACTAGGTATCGTCGAATTCGATAAGAAAATTAAAGGCTTTGCAGATAAAAGTGCCGTTTTATCGGCGCCTGAAACGAGAAGTTCTTCCCCTGTCCGTATAGTAAGGGGTGAAAATTTCGAAAGCCTTTCCCTTAAAGGTCTTTACCCTTGCGGTGAGGGAGCTGGCTATGCAGGCGGTATAATGTCTGCCGCAGTTGACGGCATAAAGGTAGCCGAGGCCTTGATTTTAGATATAGAAAACTCTTAAAGTTAGAAACCTTAATAATTTTCGGCTTTTTCACCTTTAATTACACTCAAAAGACTGCGTTTTTTGTAAGTATTAAAAAAATTGTTAATTTTATGACAAAACTCTTGCAAAATTTTTTCTTTTGAGGTAGAATAATAAAAGTAAAAAATTTAGGAGGTTATTCCAATGGTTAAAGTTGCAATTAATGGTTTTGGCCGTATCGGCCGTCTCGCATTCCGTCAGATGTTCGGCGCTGAAGGTTACGATGTAGTAGCTATCAACGACCTTACAAAGCCCTCTATGCTTGCTAATCTTTTAAAGTATGATACAGCACAGGGCGGTTACTGCGGTTTCATCGGTGAGAATCTTCACACAGTTTCTGCTGATGACGAAGCAGGCACCATCACAGTTGACGGTAAAACTCTTAAAATCTATGCTGAGAAGGACGCTAAGGATCTTCCTTGGGGCAAGCTCGGTGTAGACGTAGTTCTCGAGTGCACAGGCTTCTACTGCTCTAAAGAGAAGTCTCAGGCTCACATCGATGCAGGTGCTAAAAAGGTTGTTATTTCTGCTCCCGCAGGCAATGACCTTCCCACTATCGTATACAGCGTAAACGAGAACACTCTTACTAAGGATGACACTATCATTTCTGCTGCTTCCTGCACAACAAACTGCTTAGCTCCTATGGCTAAGGCTCTTAATGACTATGCTCCTATCCAGAGCGGTATCATGAGCACAATCCACGCTTACACCGGCGACCAGATGATTCTTGACGGTCCTCACAGAAAGGGTGACCTTCGCCGTGCACG
>JAQXZE010000011.1 GCA_029227055.1 Oscillospiraceae bacterium
ACTCATCGACCGCATTGAGGTATACGAAGTCACGGGCACCGGCAAAAATCGCAAGCAGATGATAAAGATTCACTACAAATTCGTAGGGTATCTGGAACTGCCGAGTCTTGCAAGACAGCACAATTACCGCGAAGAAACCCGTAAAGGTGTCGCTGTAGAGTATGTTCCGAATGCGTTACCTGCATAACAAAAAGAGCAGGATAATCCCTGCTCATACATGCAAGAAGATGCAAAATGTAGGCAAAAAGAAATCGAGTGTCCACATCCAACTCTCAGGTTGGTTATGAATACTCGATATGGTGCGGGTGACAGGAGTCGAACCTGCACACCGAAGGCGCCAGCTCCTAAGGCTGGTGCGTCTGCCAATTCCGCCACACCCGCATGTATTAAATTAATATTCTGTTTTGCAAATTTAGCTTTGATTAAAATCTACGCCGCATGCGTGACTCTTGCGGTCGAAAATTTCTTCGTCTTGGAGCGACGATAAATTTTCGACCGCGGCGCCTTTCTTATTTTCGCTGCATCTGCCACAGGCATCGCTCAAACAGAAACTGCCAATTCCGCCACACCCGCATATTTTGCTATGTATAGCGGCAACAATGTTATTTTACTTCAAACTAAAGCAAAAGTCAAGCATAAAACAAAATTTTATAAGGGTAGCGGAACGCTACCCTTGATTTTTAAAAATTATTCTTCAGAAGCGGTTTCTTCAAAATCAATATCTGCAGCAACAACCTTTACTGTTGTAACGGCAGTGCCTGTCATAGTTTGAATCTTATCCTTAACATTCTTCTGAACGGCTTCGGCAACTTCGCGCACCTTAGCATCACTCTTAACGGTTATATAAACGGTAATCTTTATTGCTCCGTTAACATTTTCTGCTACAACGCCTTTAAATGCACTCTTGGTTTTTACTGCTCCCTTAATGTCAACAGCCTTTTTACAAATACCGCTAACACCCTCGATTTCCTTTGCAGCAATCTCAGCCATCTTCTCTAAAACTTGGGTATTTACAGAAAGCTCGGTCTTATTATTTTCCATTATACTTTCCTCCGTAGTTATAATTCTACCTATATTATAACACATTTTTAAAATTTCTCAACTATTTTACAACAACAATTTTAATATTTCCTAGAGGAATTTTGGTTTCCCCTGTTACAATGTCCTGAATTTGCAGTGTTTGAGCCGTTGTAAGACCGTCTGATTTTACAATTACAGTTATATTTTTATCACCAAGCACGGCTAGTGCTTTCGGGAAGCCTTTAGCTTTTAAAAGTGTTTCGATATTCGACTCACTCTCAATTCTAGAGGCTAGTTCCTTTGTAAGCAAAACCGCCTCTTGCTTTTCTTTATCGGTTAAAGGTGACTTTTTAAGTGTTTCGGTTATTAGCTCTTCGGCGTCAGTTTTTGCCTTTTCCCTATCCTTTTTAGCGGTTTCAAAATAATCTTCACTCTCAGCCTTAGCGCCCGTTTCTACAGCCGAGCTACCACCGTTTACATAGGTTGCCTCACCTAAATATTTTTCGGAAGAGAATTTCATATTAAGCCACACGGCAGCGCCGAGTGCTAAAACCATAACAACCAGCCCGATATGAGTTTTTGTAAATACTTTACCTTTTTTCATTTATGTATCCTCCTGCAATGCAAACTCTTTTAGAAGTAATATTTAATGCCGCCGTTACAGCGGACTTAATTTTCTCTGAAATTTCGGCGTTATCTCCCCCTTCGCATACAATTGCCACTCCCCTGACTTCAGGCATTATTTTTGTTATGATAAGCGGTTTTTCTCCCCCGTCGTCAGTGCGAAAGGTGATATAGGTTTTTGAAGAACTACTGCTCTCGTTTTGCGATGTTTCGGCAGTAGAATTTGAGCTGCTCGTATCAAATTCATCTGCATAATCATAGCGAATTCCGCTTTCAAGGGTTATTACCACCGTCGGCTTTTTATCTCCGCTTATGCTCTTTACGATTTGACCTACATTTTCTTCGAGTGTTTCACGGTATTCCTCGGTGCTGATTTCCTCACTTGTCAAGACAGGCGAGGTATTAGCGCTTTTTTCTCCCTCAAAAAGACTTGAAACCAAAATCAAGGCAATTCCTATAATTCCTAATATGATAAGCAGCTTTGGATTTTTAACCTTTTCTTTAATTTTATTAAAATATTCACTCATATATTACCTCTATTTCATATTCCGCCGAATTTCCCCCTAAAACAGACTTTATCTTATCGGGATTTTCTGATGAAAAAACCGTTACCTTACTAATAATTATGCCGCCCTCTCTGTTTTTATCCGTACAAACAGTTATTTTTGAAAATTTAATATTTTGCCCCCTTAGCGCCTCCTCAAAAGTGAGCTTTAAAGTATATTCGGCAACCTCGGTGTAATTACTTTGGGTACTTTGCTTTTTGAGGTCAAACTCTATATCCTCTATTTTAAAATTAGATATAGCCGAAACCAAGGCACATATAAAAATCAGGCTAAAAACATATTTAACTGTTTTTTCAGACTTCATAGACGGCTTTAAAAGATAAAGACCGCCAAAAAGCATTGAAACACAGCAAAAGGTTATTATAAACTGAGTAAATGAGTTCATTGTACCTTACCTATTGTAATGACTACAGCCAAAGATATTATAAAGACACAGGCGGTAAGAATAATTATTCCTACTAAAAAAGAAAACATCTGGTCTACTGCTTTAAAAAGAACCGAAATTTTATTTTCGGATAAAATTGACGAAACAAAATTAAGTATCATCATAACAACCCGCCAAAGTAATATTTCTATTAATATTGGAAGGAATATTGCCGCTACTGCTATTATCCCGTAAATTCCTACAGTTGATTTTAAAAGTCCCATAGAGGCGGTAACCGTAGATACCGCTTCTGAAACGGCAGTACCTGCCACGGGAACCGTGGTGCCTATTATAAACTTTGATGTTCTGATTGTTATTGAGTCTGCTGAGGCTGTTACGGCAGTTTGTATACTTAAAATTCCTAAGAATACGGTTGTTACGAGGGATAGTGCCCAAAAGGCTATCTTTTTTATGGCGTCAATACCTCCCATACCGCTTGATAGCGGCGATACCGACGAGCAAATTCCTAAGCTCAAATATCCGCTCATAAGCGGCAGAATTAAAAAAGAGGCAATAATACTTACCCCCTCTGCTGCACCGAGTAAAAGTCCGCTCATTAAAACTGAAGAGGTAACATTACCCGACATCGTAGCCACTGCCGCAAAAATGGGTATAAAGGAAAGCATAAAGGTTGTACACCCTTTAATAGCGCCTATTGCCGCTGAAACGGTAAGATATACGGGCGAAATTAATATTCCCGCCGCCGAAATACTACTTGCATAAATAGCCGCTGAAAAGGACTCCTTATTACCAATAGCACCGAGTGCCGACGAGATAAGCACTATTGACAAAACAAGTCCACCTGTTTTAAGAGGGGTTTTAAGCCCACCCCTTAAAACACTTAAAATATGCGAAAAGACATTTTCGGGAGTAATATTTTTCACCCATTCGCTAGTTTCTATATCTATTCCGTTTGTATCAAAATAATCTCTTACATCATCGTTTAATGAATTTTTAACCGTATCGTTTTTATCTATATCATAGCTTTCTGCCGAAACAGGACCTATAAGACTTAAAATCAAGAGCACTAATACCGCAAAAAACCTCATACTATTCACCTGCAAATTTAAGGGCTGTCCTTAAAACCGAAGTTAAAACGGGCATTGAAACTATAAAAACGGCAACCCTGCCTACAAGCTCTGCCTTTGCTGCCATTGCACTTTGTCCGCAGTCTCTGCAGGTATCGGCGGCATATTCGGTAATATATGCAATACCCAAGGTTTTCAGGGCTATTTTAAGATAAATATTGTCTATGCCGTTTCCCGATAAAATTGTCCTTATTTCCTCGAATACAGGGGACAGCGAATTCAAAATTAAAACAAGAATAATAGCACCGCCGCTAAGGGTTATAGCAACGGTATATTCCCCTTTATATTGCTTTAAGAAAAGTCCCAAAACGGCAACTATAAGGCAAAGTGATAAAATTTTAAATATATCCATTTTTATAACCCGAAAAGACTTTTTACAGTATCAAAAAGGTCTGCAATAGCGCCTACTATCATAAGCAATACCACTACTAACCCCGCCAAAGTTGTGAGCATTGCCTGTTCCTCACGCCCTGAACGGACAAGCAGCTGATTTAACACCGTAACAATTATTCCTATCGCCGCTATCTTAAAAATAAAATCTACATCCATATTCTAAATTACCTCAAAGTTTTAACTTAAATCAGCAAAATACTGCATACTGCTCCCGCGCAAACCCCGAGTATTTTATAAAGTCTGGACCTCTCCTCAATTTGCTTTGCAGCGGCAACTCTCTCGGCTTCAAGCAGAGATAAACAAAGCTCTGCCCTTGCAATTTCGCTCTCCTTTTCACTGCTGCCAAGTCTTGAAAAAAATTCATTTAAAATTTCTTTATCCCTGTTTTTAAGCACTTTATCAGAAATATAATATTTGCCTTTTATCCTCTTTACTGTACCGCTGTCGCCGAAAATTGATTTTATAAGAGGGTCTGCCTCGGTTTCTTCATAAAAAATTCTTTCTTTGAGCTCTGTTATGTACCATTTATAATTTGATAACTGTCTTTCCCGAAGATTGAGGGTAAGGGCTGCATAAAAACCGCAAAGAGTGGAGCTTAAAATCAGTATAAGTGCACCTATCACCTTAATCATCAAACTCACTTAAAATCTCCTCTGTACTAAAAATCTCCATTTCGGAATTTATATCGGATGGCAAAACCGCCACTACAGACACCGCTCCGCTTTTAAGAAGAGCTTTGGTTACACTTCTGCGCTGCAAATCATCTCTTGAGCCTATATGGGCGGTTGTTATAAGACTTACCCCCGCATTAAAGCTTTCTGCAACGCTTTTAAGCTCCAGAGCTGTACCGATTTCGTCAAAGGCTATAATATCAGGGTACATAGTCCTGAGCGCCATAAGTGAGCCCACCGCCTTATCTTCACAAAGCAGCACATCGGTATTAGGACCTAAATCGTTACTACATTCACCCTCATAGCTGCCTGACAGCTCACCTCTGGAGTCTATTACCGCTATTCGCATAAAAAAGCCTGTCTTTCCACTTGAAAGCTGTCTTATAAGGTCTCTGAGCACCGTCGTTTTACCGCTTCCCGGGGGACCTGCTATCAGTATTCCGCCTCCGTCGAAGCTCTCGGCAAGGCGGTCGGCGGCGCCCTCTATCTGCCGTGCTATTCGTATATTTATAGAGGAAATATCCTTCATTCCCTCCTCTACAACTCTGCCGCAAATCCCCGCCCTATGACCTGAACGCATCATTATGTATCCGCTTTTTATTTCTTTGGCGTGGGCATAAATCGAGTTTTTGCAAATCAGCTTAAAGGACTCGTACACCTCGTCCTTTTTTGTTGTTAAAAGGTCTCTTGTGATAAAATCTATTATCTCTCCGTTTTTTCTGAGAAAAAAGGTTTTTCCCCTTACGGTAAGGGTTAGGGGTAGCCCCGACCTCAGCCTTATCTCCTCGGTTTTGTTTTTTAGGCTTTCAGGCAAAAACAAAAGGGTTCGTCTGATGCTTTCGGGCACACCGTAAAGAGCCGTATCAAATCTGTTTTCAAATTCCATTTTTTTGCACCTCACTTTTTTAAAATATATGAACGGTTTGTCCCCTTTAGAACAAAAATGCAGAGCCTAATTTTTTTAGACTCTGCATTTTTGTTACTTTATGTATTCTTTTAAAAAGTTATAAAGATTTTCCCTCTCTTTTATTTGAAAAACGCTCTCACCCAAAAGTGAAGAAGAAGAAAAAAGACAAATACCCTGTGTACTGTCAAAGGATTCCCTTGCCTGCTTTGAAATTATGTTGCCGCTTTTCCATTCTTCGCTTTCTATGTCGGTATCGTTTCCGATTTTATATGGCGCTAAGCCTATTATGAGTTTTGTTTCTGTATTTTTGGAAATATTTACCCAAGACTTTAAAAGCTTTTCAAATTTATACTCATCCATCGGATAATTAAAACCAAAATAAAGCTGAGGAATTATCCAATCGGCATAGCCGCCATCTAGCCAATATTTTATATCTGCATAGAGGTTATCATAGTTTTTATCAACCGATGCCGCAGGACTTATGCTTAATATTATATCCTCATTTTCTTGGGCTTTCATAAATCTTATACTGCTTATAAAACTGTTTACATTGTTTCTTCGCCAATCCTCAAGGGATAAATTAGTATTGGCTTTAGATTTATATTCTTCAAAACTTATCTTATCAAAATTTTCGTCCTTGGTTGGATAAAAATAGTCGTCAAAATGTATGCCATCAACATCGTATTTTTCTAAAATTTCCTTTACCCCGTTTATTATAAGCGTAACTGCTTCCTCTGATGCGGGGTTAAGATAAATCCCGTCTGCAAAGGCTATGTTGCCCGCCTTTTCACTATCCTTTATCCATTTATATATAATAGAATCTTTATCTAAGGTTTCATAGTCGGTGTCTCCCGTTTTCACCCTGTAGGGATTTATCCAAGCGTGCACCCTTATATTCTTTTTGTGAAGGACATTTATTATATATTCGAGCACATCATATTCGATATCTTTTACCGTTTTACGAAGCGGAAAGTAATCCGACCTATAAATAGAATCGGAAAAAGGGCGCACATGTATAAAAACATCGGTTACAAAAAGTTTTTCAAGCTCCTCTGCCGTCTTTTGAAAAGAGGCTTTAAAATCATTTGAAGAAAGCAAATTATCAAGCTCAAAGCAGGAAATCCAAACGCCGATAATCTTATCTGTTTTCTCACTTGAATTTTTACCATAACATCCACTCAATAAAACTACTAAACACAAAATAATCAAAATCACTCTTTTCATAAACTCACCCGATTTTATTTATATAAAACTTTAAATTTTAAAAGAGATAAATTTCCCTTCCACACTAATTGTATACTCGCGCCACTTGTTCTTAATGACGGATAAAGTGTAATATTTTTAACTTTTTCTTCACTCTTTCTTACCTCGATAAAATCTCTGAAGATTTCCCTTTCCGATTCGTCCAAAAGAGATATACACATTTTAGCACTGTTTTTAACCTTTAAATCGAGTTTTTCAAGTTTTCTTGAAGAAAGGCCCAAATAATCGGTTTTAAAACTGCAAGAAATATCAAAGCTTTTAAAACTAGGCTGATAATATGAAAGTTCCAAGCAAATATCTTTATCACCCTTAAAGCATCCTATATAGTTTATGTTGGATAATAAACTACTGCAAAAGATTACGGGTTCACCCTCAAAATCACCTGCCGATAAAAATAAAACTTCTTTTGGAAAACTTAGTGAATACCAATTGACCGACGCTACATTGCCCGCTATTTTAAGTGAAGTAATATCGGCAAGATATATCTTATTTCCGAGGGATAAAGCATAAAATTCACCAAAGATAAAGGCAAAAGCATCATTATAGTTCTCCCCTGTTTTTTCACGCAAGGAGTCCAAAATTTTATAGGTTTTTCCACTGCTCTCAGGGATAAGATAGAGTGAATCATCAGCCCTGAAAATAAAGCTTCCGTTTATATACTTTACAGTTTTTGAAAAGCTTGTACCGATATCCCGATTTATAGGTGATACACTTAATTTTTCAGGCTCATAAAACGCCTTATCCACTTCTGATATAAGCTCGTTAAAAGCGATTTGCTTGCCGTCTTTTATATCCACCTTGTATATACCGTCAGTTTTAAAAGCAGTTATGGTTTTACCGCTGTTTTTAAGGGCGGTTATTTCTTCCGCTTCATCGCCGACTGTAAGAGTAGTGTCTTTTTTAAAGTAAAGTGGGTTTTCAAAGCTTGAAAGAAGTATTTCACCCGCCGCCTTATCATTTGAAAAGAGAAGTATTTTAGAATCGGCGCAAAGAACACCTTTTGAGGTGCACACCCTTTTAAGACCGCTATCAAGAGTTTTTGTTGCGTGTATTTTCAGATTGTTCTGAACGCCGTCATCCATCATCTGTAACGGATATCCCACTCCGTCTACACTGAATGTAATTGTACCTGTTTTTCGGTTACAGTGCATTGTCACTTCCTTATCAAACACATTTATTGTATCAGAGGTAGCTCCCCCTTGCACGCACCAGGAACAAGTCTTGCCTTTTTTATAAGTAAAATCGCAAACCACCGAATAATTTTCAATATCAGATAAAGGTAGCTGAAAGGAATAGGAAAGTCCGTCTGTGGTGAAATAGGCATAAAAAAGACCTGTTAAAAGATTTCTTGACTCGAGTTCAGTTGGTTTTTCAAAATTATATGAGCTCGGCAGTTCTCCGTATCTGTTACCCCTGCCGTTATAATAAATGGTAGGAATATAAAAATCGGATTCTGACACCCTGTTCCACTCTGAAAAATCTTCACTGATTTCAAAAATCGCATACCCCTTTTCACCCTGACCGCTATCGCAATTGTAAAGGCTTGAAAGGGCATAAATTCCGCCGCCGTTTAAGCTTCTGGCTTTATAAAAAATAATACTTTCGGGCACATAGAAAACTCCGTCGGTTACACGCTGAAAATATATACTTCCGATTCGCTTTATCTCATTTTTAGCAAATATTAGATAAACATTTGCTTTTTGGTAAGAATCATAATCCGATAAAACCGTGTAGCCTATATAACATTCACGACCCTCTACAAAAATCTTTTCAGGTTGAACGGTGAGCGCCTTTACAATCTCATCATTACTGTTATCCTGTTCAATGATAAATTCTTCGCTTGTAAAAAGTCCTTTTCTTCCAATAAGTGTACCATCTTTTATAAGGAAGTTCTCGCCGCTTGTGTTTTCTCCCCATTCTACACTTTTTTCCTTAAAAAAGTTTTTCTTGCTTAAATACGGAAATTTCATTTTATTCACCGCCGTTATTAAAGGGCAAAACATTTTGCTTAGTGGTTATATTGGACTTAAATCCTGCCCTTTTCATATTATAAAGTCTTGTAAACAGTTCGCTTTTATCGGTATCCTCGCAGTTTAGTGCTATCAACATACAAACCCCATATATAAGAAGCTCTTCTGCCTTTTGGGAGAGGGTTAACTTTTCTGAAAGCATAAAAATTTTCGGAATTTCTAAATCAAAACCTATCTGATTAATAATTTCGCATCCGCGGTTTATAATTGTTTTAAGCCCTTCCATCTCGCCGTTTGTGTCGGTATAGCCTAAAAGGGACGCCGAAATCTTTAAAATATCATTCCCCGTCATTATCATTATCCTCCTCTTCCGATTCTAAGATAAGTTCGGTTATATCGGGTATAATTCCGCTAGGAAGCCGCTTTAGATACTGACGCTTTGTGATTATTCCCTTTTCATAAAGACTTGTAAGGGTGTTGACCGTTTCTGCCGCACTGTATGTTGTATCTTCGCCTACATCTACCCTTGCAGTTACAATAAGATTTTTATATCTTTCTGCATTAAAGGGCATATACCAAATTCCGTTTTCGTCCTCGATTTTTATCTTTCTGTTACCGTATTTAGTAATCCAGAAATCGACCCATATTCTTGAAAAATCCTCAACAAAGGCGTAAAATCGGTTTTTAACCAACTGAATGGGCATAGTTGCCGCCCTTTGAAGTGTTATAATAGCCGTTGCGTTATCAGGTCTGCTATCTCCTAATACCGCTTCGTTAGCGCCACTCTGAGTTAATGTGTTTTTAATGAGATTTTCAATGCTCTGACCGAAATTACTACTAAAATCAGGCGGTGTTACATACTTTACAGCCCCCGCAACATCTTCGTTGCTTCCGTAAATTTTTATAATCTGACCGGGGTCGTTAGTTAATTCTCCCGAAACGGTATCTCCGTTTACAACCATCATCGGCATACCCGTAATCATTGACGCCCACACTTGAGCTGTTATCATTCGGTTTATGGCTATCTGATTGGGGATAAGATAGGTAACCTCGCTCTCGCCGTAAATTCTGTCTGAGCGTGATTCCCAGTTGAAAATTGCTATCGGGTATAAATGAAGTGCAGTATCAAATGCGGCTCTTATAACGGCTTGTTCAGAAACCTTTATGCATTTAACGGTAATCTCACCGTTTATTGAGCGCTGCTTATAAAGCTTTGTAAGTACTAAAATCTTGCCGTTTTCACTGTCTGATTCAATTCTCTTTAAATCATACTCTGTAGCACCGCTAGCCCTTGCCTCTTTTAAAACTGCGTCAAGATTTTGCATTGCCGCAATTATTATATAGGGTTGCTCCTGTACAGAATTTAAGGTCGGGTCGCCGAAATAAACATTTTCAAGCTTTAACACCTCACAGCAAATATCGCCCGTAATAGCGGTGTTTTCAAGACCATCTGCATAAAGACCTGTTTTAACCGAAGAATCCCAATAGGTATAAAGCACACCCGTACCGCCTATGTAGGCATTTCGCAGAAGCTCTGAGCAAAGGCTGTTAAGACCTACCCTCTCAGCAGTTACCTTTTGGTATTTACCTAATGCTGACATAACGAGATTTATCTCGTCATTATCGGCTTTTGAATTGAAAAACTCTAAATTCTGAGGACTTAGTCCCTTTGTCAGCTTCTTTTGTATGCCGATAGTGTTGGGTATTCCGTCTGCGCTGAATCTTACCGAAATCGGTGATGCTAAAACCTTTGACATCTTAAAATCGCCTATTCGCTTTATTATGTTGTGACGGACAAGCGGTCGCTCATTTCCGCAGTTAGCACCATGCCATTGGTCGCCTATGAAGAAGCGCTCGTTTATTTTATTTTGCTCATAAAGACCTCTGGTACCGATAGAAGCCTTAAAATTTACGCCGTTTTCGTATTCCTTGAATATTTCATTAGGATTTATCTTCATAATAATCTCCTTTCCTTTTTGCTCTATTCAAAAACCGGGGGCTATTGCCCCCGACCTTTGATTGTATATAAAATTTACTGTACCTTAACGGTTACAACCTCACTGTCTTTATAGGTGAAGCTGTTAAGGTAAGCTCTGAGGAAGAAGTGGTATTCACCCTTTTCATCTGTATCAGAGAATGTGTAGCTGTCAGCGGTAGCGTTAGCAATGCGCTTTATGAAGGATTTATTTGCATCACAGCTAAACCACTGATATGCTGTAGCGCCCTCTACATCTGCAGAAAGCACAGCCTGTCCGCCTACAGAAGCAGTAGCATCTTCGGGCTCTGCGGTAAATTCAATTACGGGAGATACCCAAGCAAAGATAGAGTTCATATCGTTTCTGTTTACGAATGCATCGTAATAGATACGGTAATCGAACTTATAAGCATCTGCATCAACATTCTGCTCGGGTGTGAAAATACGCATACTTTCTGTCTTTTTAACAAGATGTACTGCGGATTTAGGACATACAAGCATATAAATGTCACGGCAGTCAGCAGCCGGTTTAAAGCCGCCGATTTCGGTATCGTTGAATATAAACTCGGTCTTCATACGCTCGTTTACAACGGGTAAAATTGCAACTCCGTTAAAGCTCTGTACCTTTAGGTTAACCTCACCCTGTTTAAAATCGGAAACAGTGATACTGCGATTTAATTCGTCAGATGCCTGAAGCTGAGCATACATACCGCTGTTTACAAAGGCTACAAGCTCCTCATCATAGCCTACTCTTGACTGAACCTCACAGATTAAATCGTGAAGTGATGCTAAGGGGGCAGCAACATCGCCGTCAACGGTGTTATCCATATCCATAGCGATACTTGCCATCTTGGAAAGAACATAGGCGTCACATTCAGGAACAACCTTTGTTCTTACATATTCACCTAAGATTTTGCCTGCAAGATTTGCAATGCCTGTTTCGTCCATATCCTCACGGTCTATCTGTAAAGAACGAGCTCTATCCATAGACATTGTATGAGAGGTATTGCTAACTGTGATAGCGCCCTTTGTATAACCGCTGTTGCGGTCGTAATCGGCAAGACCCTGAAAATCGATATCAGGGATAATAACTGTTTTAGCGCCTACAAACTTTGCTGCAAGAGCATTGTCTGCAAAGAAACCTGTTACACTTTTCTGAGCGAATACCTTATCTAATTCCTCAGAATACTTTACTGCGTTAATAACTGAATTAATTGACATAATTTTTTCTCCTTTTCGCCTTTCGGCATTTAATTTTATTTATTCCAAATTCCCTTAATAAACTGAAGCTTTGCGGGGTCAAAGTCTTGACTTATTGCCTCTCTTTGAGAGCCGACGCTCGCTAGCTTTGCCTCAATATTGTTTTTTTCGAAAGCCTTAAGGGTAAGCTTCGCTAACTGCAAATAGCGCAGATATTCGTTTAGCAGATTACTGCCCTTTACCGAAGCCGCTTTAAAGACTTCGCTCGGTATTTCGTCAATATTTTTAATATTCGGAAAATACCTTTGCACCTCAATAAATGCTGCATCCGTTTTAGAACTGTTCTTTTCTTCAAGACCTAAAATATAATCTGCCAATTCCTCATCACCTGAGCATTTTTGAAGAAGTATAGTCCTTCTGTTCTCCTTATCCCTATTCTCTAGAGAATTCAAAAACTCCTCAACCGAAAGGGAGGCTTTATCTGCCATTCCTTTAAGTCGGTTGTATTCAGAGTCAATAAGGTCAAATTTTTCTGATTTTTCTATAAATCCTGCTATTTCCTCAGGCGTAAATGTTTTTTCTTCCCCCTCTAAGAGAACCGAAACGGAGGAAGTGTTTTCATCATTTTCGGTTAATACTTTTTCTTCATTTTCCATAAGTTTCTCCTAATTTTTAAGGTTGCTCACTGCCGTCATAATTTAAAAAATTTCTGTAAAGTGAGTTTATCTTTTCGAATTCTTCACTGCAAATAATCGGCGGTTCGGGCTTTATAGCAGAAATATTATCTTTTTTATTAATCCCAAAAACTAGCCCCAAAATCACTCCAAGCAAAAGAGCGTTAATAAGAATTAAACCTATAATAAGAGCGGTCATATTCCCCATCCTTTCCTGAAATCATCCCTATCTATTCCGTAGCGGTTTTGTTTTGAGTTATCATTTTCTCTTAGCTCTGCCTTAAAAAATCTAACATCCTCAAAGGCGTATCTAAGTGCATCACACAGATGGTTGTTATCGTCTCGCGGTAGCCGCATACCGTTTTCTTTTGTTTTATCGTCATAGATATAGGTTGAAAGCTCGCGTATCATATTTACGCATTTTTCGTCTACGAAAATTTTATATTCGCTGATTTTTGCAATTCCGTTTAAGATACTGTCCCTGCCCTTTACCGAGGGGGTAATTCGGCTTATTCCAAGCCTTTTAAGGTCGTCATTGGATTTTGGCTCGGCACTGTCGGCTCGGATTTTCTCTTTTGCATAGCCTCGTCTTTTTATTTCTTCGGCAATATCGGAATTGAGCATTCGCTTTTTGTAGAATTCATCGTAGATATAGATAAGTCTATCCTTCGGATTTGCCGCAAACGCCACAAAGGCAGTAGGGTCGTTTGTGTAGCCGTAGTCAAGTCCGAAAAAGCTTTTCCATAAATACTCGTCCTCCTCTTTTATAACGGGTTTCCCCACCTGCCAGTTTTCGTATACGAGTCCCTCTGAAATTCCCCAGTTTCCAAGTCCCGCAACTTCATATCTTCGGCGGTTTTTCTCCTTCATTCTACGGAATACCTCTTTATCGGTATCGTCAAGAAACTCGTTTATGAGGTAGTTTGTAGAAAAGACTGCGGTGTTTTGGTCGGGCGTATCGAAAAAGCGTTTTTTAAGCCAATGCTCTGCACTCCAAGGATTAAAGGTAAGGGTTGTTTGCTTAAAAAGCGGAGATGGAATATTTCCCCTCGGTATTGAAAGGTCGAGCTTTTCAAAATCGGTTTCACTTGCTATTTCAAATGCCTCTTCTACCCAAACCCAGCAAAGATACCCCTTTGCAACGGTAGTGGATGCGAGTTTCAGAACATCGTCAAACCCTCTGAAAAGAATTTTTTGACCTGTTGGCAGATATGTCATCTCCATAGGGGAAACCTTATTACTCCAGTACTTTGAAACACCGAGTTTTTCCTGAGCCCACAAAAGCTGAGCAAAGGTTGAATCTCTGTGTGTATTCATAACCTGCCTCACCACAAGCAAATTTGAATTTTCATATTTCATAATTCTGTAGATAAAATTCAGGGCTGTAGTCGAGCTTATTTTCGAGCCTTTTCCACCCTTTAAAACCCGATAACGCTTTGAGCAGTTCCAGAATTCGTCATATCCCTTGCCCACGATTTGTGACATCTTTATCCTTGATGTCATCAATCAGTATCACCGCCTTTCCTATACTCCGCTCAGACTCTTCATCTGCCACTATACTGCGAAGCTCCTTTATTGCAGAAAGGTCACCTGATGCCGCTTTTTTATAAAGAGCTATCATAACTGCGACACTTCTTTTTCGGTTTTTTAAGGTAAAACCCTCGTCCTTAAGCGACTGCACTTCCGCATCTGACAGCTTTTCATTTAATAGTGCCCTTAAAGCACCATTTAGCAAAACATCTGTGTTCTTCATACACTTCACCTCCCTGCAAGGCTACTATATTTGACCTTTAAGGTGACATTGTGTGACAAAATAAAAAACGATATCAAAAAACTGATATCGGCATAAATTTTATAGGTTTAGTTCACAATTTGTTAACAATTGTGTGCTATCATTTTTCTAATATACTAAACTCATTGTGAGGAGTGATAAAATGCGTGAAAAGTGGCAAAGCAGAACGGTTACTGTTTTGATGTCCTTAGGCCTGTTCTTTTTAATCACCGAAATCACCTCAAACGGTGCTTTGTTAGGCAAATTTTTAAGCGTAATAAGTCCTTTGGTTTACGGAAGTCTTGTTGCTCTTATACTCGGTGTATTTATGTCGCTTATTATGAGCGGTATTGAAAAAATAGATAAGAAGAACAAACTGCCCGAAGCGCTTAAAACAATAGTCAGTCTTATTACTACCGTTCTTATCATCGCATTGATTTTCTATTTAATAATAATTCTTCTTATTCCCCGTTTTGCAGAGGGAATAGAAAGTATTATAAATACTGTTAATAAAAATTGGGATAAGATAGTTGAATTCTGCAACAACTTAGGTCTTGATGCGAGCCGTATTAAAGCCATTTTAAATGAGCTTGATACCAACAAGGTTTTAGACTTTGCAGGTGAAAATGTTAAAACTGTTCTAAACACGGCAATTAAAACCGTAACCTCGCTATCAGGCGGAGTTTTCACTGCAATTATTTCAACCGTTTGCTGTATTTACATTCTCTACGGAAGAAGAAAGCTAGGAAATCAGCTTTCAAACTTTTTAATTGCCTATTTCCCCGAAAAAACAGCAAACTTTATAATAGATACCTCAAAGCTTTTTTGGAGTACATTTAAAAACTTCCTGACAAGGCAGTGCTTAGAGGCACTCATTTTAGGCGCACTCTTAACAATCGCAATGCTGATATTCAGAGTTCCGTTTGCTTTGATAATAGGAGCTATAACCGCAGTTTTAGCCCTTATCCCATATGTAGGCGCTTTTGTTTCCTGCGGTATAGGTGCTATTTTAATTCTCCTTACCGAGCCTTCAAAATTCATTATCTTTATAATTTTATTCCTTGTAATCCAGCAGATTGAGGGTAATATAATTTATCCTCATATCGTTGGTAAGTCGGTAGGACTTCCTGCTATTTGGACACTTCTTGCAGTTTATGCCGGCGGTGAAATTTTAGGTATAGTGGGTATGTTTATGTTTGTACCGATTGCCTCGGTGATATACACTCTTGTAAAGCGTGATGTAAGATTAAGGATAAAGGCTGAGGGAACAAATAAATAAATAAATAAACAAACAAATACTAAAAAAGAGTTCAAAGCAAATTTGCTTTGAACTCTTTTTTTTTACCTTTAAATTATTTTACAACAATATTTACAAGGCGCTTCTTTATATAAATTTCCTTAATTACTGTCTTGCCTTCGATTTCTTTCTCAACGGCAGCCTCTGCCTTTGCAAGAGCTATAGCATCGGCGTCGGTAATATCTGCGGCAACATTGATGCGTGCTCTAACCTTTCCGTTTACCTGAACTGCAATTTCTACTGCTAAATCAACACATTTTGCCTCGTCAAACTCAGGCCATTTAGCTTCGTTAAGCATACCGCTAAAGCCTGCAATTTCCCAAAGCTCTTCGGTAATATGGGGAGCAAAGGGATTAAGGAGTAACAAATAGGTTTTAAACTCACCCTTTGTGATTTTGCCCTTTGCAGCGATAGAATTTAGAAGTGACATAAGCGCCGCAATAGCGGTGTTCATCTTAAGACCTTCAATATCTTCGGTAACCTTTTTGATAGTTCTGTGGAACTCTCTCTCAAGGTCCTCAGAATATCCGTCGCCATCAACCAGAACATCGGCAAGAGCCCAAATCTTATCAAGGAAACGCTTACTACCCTTAATTGATGCCTGACTCCAAGGAGCTGCCTTTTCAAAGTCTCCGATAAACATTTCGTAAACACGCATAGTGTCTGCGCCATAGTCTCTGATAATCTCATCAGGGTTTACTACATTTCCGCGTGACTTAGACATCTTCTCGCCGTTCTCACCCAAAATCATACCGTGACTTGTACGCTTTGAATAAGGCTCCTTATTCGGAACAACGCCGATATCATAGAGGAATCTATGCCAGAAACGGCTATACAAAAGGTGGAGAGTTGTATGCTCCATGCCGCCGTTATACCAGTCAACAGGTGCCCAATATTCGAGGGCCTCTTTTGATGCTAATTCCTTATCATTATGCGGGTCGCAGTAGCGAAGGAAATACCAAGAAGAACCTGCCCACTGAGGCATTGTATCGGTTTCTCTTACAGCGTGGCCGCCGCAAACGGGACAGGTAGTATTTACCCAATCTGTCATCTTAGCAAGAGGAGACTCGCCGTTATCGGTAGGCTCGTAGGATTCAACATTCGGAAGAACTAACGGAAGCTCACTTTCAGGAATCGGAACATATCCGCACTTTTCACAGTGTACAATCGGAATTGGCTCACCCCAATATCTTTGACGGGAGAATACCCAGTCACGAAGCTTGTAGTTTGTTTTTACAAAGCCTAATTCACGCTCAGAAAGCCACTCCTGAATTGCCTTTTTAGCCTCTTCAACGCTCATTCCATCAAGGAAGCCTGAGTTTACCATAGTGCCTGTTGCACAGTCTGTAAATGCGGCTTCATCTACATTTCCGCCTGCTACAACCTCAACTATCGGAAGGCCAAATTTCTTAGCAAATTCCCAGTCGCGAGTGTCGTGTGCAGGTACTGCCATAATGGCACCTGTACCGTAAGAAATAAGTACATAATCCGAAATGAAAATCGGAATTTCTTTGTTTGTAACGGGGTTGATTGCCGAAATACCCTTAAGGCATACACCTGTCTTATCCTTAGCAAGCTCAGTACGCTCAAAATCGGACTTCTTAGCTGCTTGGTCGCGGTAAGCGTTAACCTCGTCTATGTTCTCAATTTTTTCTGCCCATTTAGAAATTAAGGGGTGTTCGGGCGACATTACCATATAGGTAGCACCGAAAAGTGTATCTGCACGGGTTGTAAAGATTTCAAACTCGTCGCCAACATTTGTTGTAAATTTAACCTGAGTACCGTATGAGCGGCCAATCCAGTTTTTCTGCTGAGTTTTTACACGCTCA
>JAQXZE010000012.1 GCA_029227055.1 Oscillospiraceae bacterium
AAAACGGAATGTTCGCAGCCGTCAAGACCGTCAGAGCCGAATATAACACCCGGGCGTTTTAGTACCCTGTCAGGACCGTCAAGCTTTTTTATAATTTAGTTACCCTATTCAACAGTTGTTTTTGCCAATTCGTCTACTCCCAATCAATAATTATTCATTATATATTATATACCTATATAGGCACTTTCGTCAAGTGAAATAATGCAAAAATGCGCCGGATTATCTTCAGCGCATTTTTATACTATCGGTGCAGTCAAAAGCCCTTAAAATAACGGCGTAAAGTCCAATTGATACTACTGCCGAAATGACGATATTCAGAAGTATTGGCATAGATAAAAAGCCTAAAAGAAATTTAGGCAAAATGGCCGAGAAAAGAGCCGTAAGTACAGGTAGAACAATCTGCTTTAAAACCTTTATTTCAGCCCTTGTAATCTTTATGAGGCGTTTTGCATTTAAAAGACAGGTAAAAAGGTTTGAAAAATACATTATTCCTATAAAGCCCCTCATTCCAAACCTTGATACAAAAAATAAAATCATAAAAATTCTAAGCGAAGAGTCGGTAACACAGGTGCGAAAGGTGAAATTTTGTTGGTCTAGCCCCTTTAAAATGCCGTCTGATACGCTATCAAGATACATAAGCGGGACTATCGGGGATAAAACGCAGAGCAAAAATCCTACATCCTCGCTTTTATAAATAAGATTTCCAATCTCTCTGCCTGATACTAAAAAAATTGCCGAAAAGATAAAGCCTAAGAGGGAAGTCAGAGCGATGGTTTTTTCGGTAGAGCGTTTGAGCAAATTTACATTTCCGTAAGCTCTAGCTTCCGACATTTCGGGGATAAGCAGGGTAGATACCGAATTTAAAATGGTAGATGGAAAAAAGAGAATGGGAAGCGCCATTCCCTTTATCATACCGAACTGCGATAGAGCATTACTTTTAGTCGAGAAACGAAGAAGCATTTTCGGTACTAACATATTCTCAATCGTGCGAAGTCCTGAATTTAAGTATCTGCCGGCAGATATTGGAGCAGAAATTCTAACAATTGAAGATACGATTTTTCGGACTTTTCGAGGTTTATCGGTATTTGCTCGCTTTTTGATATCGAATAAATATGATGTATAAAGATAAAACGCCGATACAACTTCTGCTACGGTATCGCCCAAAATTACCGCTGCTATGGCACCCGCAGTTCCAAGCAAGGATAGAGAGTTTATTATAAGCATAATAAAGCCAATTCTTACCGCCTGCTCGATAAGCTGCGAAAGGGAGGCAGGGGCGGCTTTTCTGTGCGCTATAAAATATCCCCTGATGCAAGAGGATATACCCATAAAGGGCAGAGAAAAGCCTAGTATTTTAAGGGAAAGAGCACCCCTTATATCGCCTAAAAATTTATGTGCAATAAAATCGGCGCCAAAGAAAATTACGCTAAGAGAAGCGATTGCAATAATAAGGGTAAGCTCTATTGACCTAAGGATAATTTTTTTCTCTCCCCGTTTAGAGCCTAATGCTGATTCCTCGCTTATAAGACGGGTAACGGCTGTGGAAATTCCCGAGGTTGCAAAGGTAGAAATCAGTACATAAACCGAGAAAACAAGCTGATAAAGTCCTATTCCCTCAGCACCTATCTTTGCAGCAAGCCAAACCTTAAAAACAATCCCCGCAAAGCGTAAAATCAAAGAAGAAGCCGTCATTATAGCGGCGTTTTTAATAAAGACAAATTTTTTCATTTAATCTACTCCCCATAAATGTTATGAGAAAAGTAGAAAATTAATAACAAAAAAAGACTGCCTCACTTTAAGTGAAGCAGTCTTGAAAAATTTAAAATCTAGATTAGATTTCAGCGAAGTACTTGATAGTACGAACCATCTGGCTTGTGTAGCTGTTCTCGTTATCATACCAAGAAACAACCTGTACTTCATAAAGGTCGTCAGCAACCTTAGAAACCATAGTCTGAGTAGCATCGAAGAGAGAACCGTAACGCATACCGATAACATCGGAAGAAACGATCTGGTCTTCATTGTAACCAAAGGACTCGCTAGCTGCAGCCTTCATAGCAGCGTTGATGCCTTCCTTAGTTACGTCTGCACCCTTAACAACAGCTGTAAGGATTGTTGTAGAACCGGTCGGAACAGGAACACGCTGAGCAGAACCGATGAGCTTACCGTTGAGCTCAGGAATTACAAGGCCGATAGCCTTGGCAGCACCTGTAGAGTTAGGAACGATGTTAGCAGCACCTGCACGTGCACGGCGAAGGTCACCCTTTCTGTGAGGACCGTCAAGAATCATCTGGTCGCCGGTGTAAGCGTGGATTGTGCTCATGATACCGCTTTGGATAGGAGCATAATCGTTAAGAGCCTTAGCCATGGGAGCAAGGCAGTTTGTGGTGCAGGAAGCAGCAGAAATGATGGTGTCTTCCTTAGTGAGT
>JAQXZE010000013.1 GCA_029227055.1 Oscillospiraceae bacterium
TTTAATTTTTGTTTTCAAAAGAACTATTTTTTAAGCTCCTCTAAAATTTTATTGTTCTGACAGATACAGTGTCCGAGAGCATATATAAGGAATAAAACAATAAGAGAAACTATAAGACCCAAAAGGACAATTGCAATGCAGATTGTAGTGTAAGCCGGCTTGAAAGCAAACAAGAAGAAAGCGGCAGCTACATGAATTCCTAAAACTGCAAAAGCTACAACTAAGGATATTATTTTAACTATAATACCGAGGGATTTAAACTCTGTGTTTTTAAAGAAGGGAAATTTGAATTTTTTCTTTTCTTTAACAGAAGGAGTATCTACAGTATTGTTTTTCATTTATATCTCTCCATAACTAAATTTTCTCTACGCCGATGTTAACAGCTTCACCGTTGATATCCCATTCCTTAACATATCCTACGGGATTTGCGGAAGAAATAGAATCGGCAAGAGTATCACCTGCGATATCGTCGGAATATTTTAGAGCAATTCCAACTACTGATTCACTACCGTTTAAGGTAATGTTTATATGGTCCATAACATTGAAGCCGGCTTCCTTGCGCATTGTCTGAATCTTGCTTACAAGCTCACGAACAATACCCTCGTCAATAAGCTCGGGGGTAAGCGTTGTGTCAATAGCAACAGTAATTCCGCGGTCGCTTACAGTATAGAAGCCTTCCTTTTGCTCGGATTCGATAAGAAGGTCTTCAATAGCTAAAACAACATCTCCTGAGGGGAGAGCTAGGGTTATATTGCCGTTAGCATCAAGCTCGGCTTTTGCCTTAGTGCCGTCAAGCTCTGCTAATGCATTGCGGATTTCTCCAAGCTGTTTTCCGTACTTTGGACCTAAGGTCTTAAGCTGAGGCTTAAACTTGTAGTTTACAAAGGAGTCAACATCGTTTGTAAAGGAAACCTGTTTGATGTTAAGCTCGTCTTTAATAATGTCTGCATAAAATCCGTCTGCAGTAAGGTCAGACTTAACATACATAACGCTTAAAGGCTGACGGTTCTTTCTTGCAGCACCGTTACGGGCAGCACGCCCTAAAACAACGATTTCAAGAATATTCTTCATATTCTCTTCAAGGTCTGTATCAATAAGATTTTCGTCTACTTTTGGGAAATCGCATAAATGAATACTCTTAGGTGCATTTTTATCAACGCTTCCTACGAGATTCAGATAAATGTTTTCTGCCATAAAGGGAATCATAGGAGCCGCTGCCTTTGCGGTTGTAACGAGGGCGGTGTAAAGAGTCATATAAGCGGCAATCTTGTCGTCTGTAATGCCCTGTACCCAATAGCGCTCACGACCGCGTCTTACATACCAGTTACTCATTTCGTCAACAAATTCCTGAAGAGCACGGGCGGCTTCGGGGATTCGGTAGTTAGCAAGATTTTCGTCAACAGCTTTTACCGTTGAATTAAGCCTTGATAAAAGCCATTTATCCATAACGGTAAGCTTAGAGTAATCGAGAGTATACTTTGTCGGGTCGAACTCGTCAATATTTGCATAAAGAACATAGAAAGCATAGGTGTTCCAAAATGTGCCTAAGAACTTTCTTTGACCCTCTGTTACAGCTTTGCCGTGGAAGCGATTAGGAAGCCAGGGGGCTGAATTTGTATAGAAATACCAGCGTATAGCGTCTGCACCGAAAGATTCAAGAGCATCAAACGGGTCAACTGCGTTGCCCTTTGACTTACTCATTTTCTGTCCGTTTTCGTCCTGAACGTGACCTAAAACTATAACATTCTTAAAGGGCGCCTTATCGAAAATAAGGGTTGAAATTGCAAGAAGTGAATAGAACCAACCTCTTGTTTGGTCAACCGCCTCTGAAATGAAGTCAGCAGGGAACTGCTCTTCAAAGAGGTCCTTGTTTTCAAAGGGATAATGATGCTGAGCAAAGGGCATTGAGCCTGAGTCGAACCAACAGTCAATAACCTCAGGAACTCTGTGCATCTCGCCGCCGCACTCGCTACATTTAATAGTAACATTATCAATGTAGGGGCGGTGTAATTCTATATCGTCAGGGCAGTTATCAGACATAGCTTTAAGCTCTTCAATACTGCCGATAGAATGTAAATGACCGCAGCTACACTGCCAGATATTAAGCGGCGTACCCCAATATCTGTTACGGGAGATACCCCAATCCTGAACATTCTGTAGCCAGTCGCCAAAACGACCTTTACCGATAGTTTCGGGTATCCAGTTGATTGTGTTGTTGTTGCGAATAAGGTCATCCTTAACGGCGGTCATCTTGATAAACCATGATTCACGCGCATAGTAGATAAGGGGAGTATCGCATCTCCAACAGAAAGGATAGTCGTGCTCAAATTTTGGAGCATCGAATAAAAGACCTTTCTTTTCAAGGTCGGTAAGAATTATGGGGTCAGCCTTTTTTACAAAAATTCCGGCATAGGGGGTTTCTTCTGTGAGGTTACCTGTGCCGTCTACAAGCTGAACAAAGGGTAAATCATATTTTCTGCCTACATTAGCGTCGTCCTCACCGAAAGCGGGGGCTATGTGAACAATACCTGTACCGTCACTCATGGTAACGTATGAATCACAGGTGATATAATGACCCTTTTTCTTCTGTTTATCGCAGATAGGCTTTACAAAGTCAAATAGCGGCTCGTATTCCTTGCGCTCAAGCTCTGCACCCTTGTAGGTTTCTAAAATCTCGTATGCAGCAGTTTCCTCTGTTGCGAGTTTTGAAAGCACCTTGTCAAGTAAAGCCTCTGCCATATAGTAGGTGTAACCGTCTGCTGCCTTTACCTTGCAATAATTTTCGTCGGGGTTTACACAAAGCGCAACATTAGAGGGAAGAGTCCAGGGGGTAGTGGTCCAGGCAAGGAAGTAAGCGTCCTCTCCTACAACCTTAAAGCGAACTACCGCACTGCGCTCCTTAACATTTTTATAGCCCTGTGCTACCTCGTGAGAAGAAAGTGGAGTTCCGCAACGGGGGCAGTAGGGAACAATCTTAAAGCCCTTGTATAAAAGACCCTTATCAAAAATCTGCTTTAAAGCCCACCATTCTGATTCTATAAAGTCGTTGTGGTAGGTAACATAAGGGTCATCCATATCAGCCCAGAAGCCAACAGTCTTTGAGAAATCTTCCCACATTCCCTTATATTTCCAAACGCTTTCTTTACAGTGGTCGATAAAGGGCTCAAGTCCATATCCTTCAATTTGCTCTTTACCGTCAAGACCTAAAAGCTTTTCAACCTCAAGTTCAACAGGCAGACCGTGAGTATCCCAACCGGCCTTTCTCGGTACCATATAACCCTTCATTGTTCTGTAACGGGGAATCATATCCTTGATAACACGGGTAAGTACATGGCCGATATGAGGCTTGCCGTTTGCGGTAGGAGGACCGTCATAGAAAACATAAGGCTTATCGTCCTTGTGCGCCCTGATGCTTTCTTCAAAAATACCTTCATCTTCCCAGAATTTTTTGATTTTTTTCTCTTCCTCTACAAAATTAAGGTTAGGAGAAATGTTTTTGTACATCTAAAAATGCCCCTTCCAATAAGAATAAAAAGACTTCGTCCATAATAGGACGAAGCTGAAACTTCTAAACCACCTATTACAACAGACGAACATCTGAGATTTTGGTAACGGTAAATAACCGGAGAGACTTAATAACCGAAAATACGGCGTTAGGCCTTCTGCTCAGGAGTGATAGGACATACAGATACAAAATATCGGGCTTGCACCAACCCCCGACTCGCTGAAAATGTAAAAGTAGCCGTTGTCTCCGTCAAAGCATTTAACATACACCATAATAATAACACATCATTTCAAAAAAATCAACACAAATAATAAATATTCCAATATAATCTTATACTTGCATATTAGCATAAAATAAAATATAATATAGAGGATGTTTGAAGGGAAAGGAAGTTTTAAATGGGTAGATTTTTAGGCCGTATAGCCGACTTTATTCGTGAAACCGATAAAATTATGCTCGCTCTTTGTCTCTTGGCATCAGGATACGGTGTTATGGCGGTATTTTCTGCTACAAGGAATGACGGAAGCATCAGGGATACTGTGGTACAAGCCTTTTGTGCTTTTGCGGGAATAGGAGCAGCCCTTTTTATCTCGGCTTTCAGCTTTACCGAATATCTTAAAAGATGGTATCTAGCAGCCCTCTTTGGTGCAGTACCTGTAATTCTTACATTTTTTATAGGCTTTGCCCCTGCGGGTACAGACGATAAGGCTTGGCTCGATTTAGGTTTTATTACTGTTCAACCGTCAGAGTTTATGAAGATTTGCTTTATAATAACCTTCGCGGCTCACTTGAATGCGGTAAAACCGAATATAAATAAACTTAAAATACTGCTTCCTGTTTGTTTGCACGGAGCTTTCCCCGTTGTACTTATCTTTGTTCAGGGTGACTACGGTACAGCGCTTGTCTTTGCAGTAATGGTAATAGTAATGCTCGCCTGTGCGGGTGTTTCTTGGAAATACTTTGTGGCGGCATTTTCTTCATTTGTTATTGCATCGCCCTTTTTCTATTTCTTTGTGCTTAATAATGAGCATAGAGCGAGAATAGTGAGCCTTTTCAATCTTGAGGCAGACATTCAGGGTGACGGCTATCAGCAATACAGAGCAAGGGTAGCCCTCGCAAACGGTGGCTTTAGCGGACAAGGATATTTAAACGGAAGTCTTACAAAGGTAGGCGGCGTTCCTGAGGGACATAACGACTTTATATTTGTAAGTATAGGCGAAGAGCTTGGCTTTTTAGGTTGTATGCTTGTTGTAATATTGCTTGCCGCTATTTGTCTTAGAGCGCTTAGAGTTTCGGTTGTTTGCAGAAACGATAGCGGAAAGCTTATATGTATAGGCTTCTTTGCTATGATTTTTGCTCAGATGGTAATTAATATTGGTATGTGTATATCTCTGCTACCCGTAATCGGAATTACCTTGCCGTTTTTCAGTGCGGGCGGAACCTCATTGCTTACCCTGTTTTTAGGGGTAGGGTTGGTGCTGAGTGTCTATAAGCACCGAAATTCGAGAACAATTTATCTGCACGATTAATTTTTGTTATAAATAAAAATAGCGCAGTCAGAAGACTGCGCTGTTTTTATGCTCTAAATTAGCAACCGCAATTGTTATCGCAGCCGCAACCGCAACCGTTACCGCCAAAGCCATTACCGCCACAGCAGCAAACAAGGATAAGGATTAAAATAAGAATCCAAGTGCAGTTTCCACCAAAACCGTTGTTACACATTAAAGAAGACCTCCTTTTAGTCTATAGGCAAAGTTAAAACTTTTTTGTTTTCTTAGCCTATCACATACTATGTAAAGACAGAAGTTTTGTTACAAAATGTGAAAAAATTTTGAATTTTTTAAAATAGTTATTGACTTTTCCTGACTTTCGTTTATAATAAAAGTCAGAAAAGGTCAAAAAGGGGAAAGAATATGAAAATAAGTGACTTAATAACAGCAGAAATCTTGCGTATGCTTGATGAATCTGAGGAAAACAAAGCCGAAATTCAGCGAAATGAGCTAGCGGGTATATTAGGCTGTGCTCCAAGTCAGATAAATTATGTTTTATCGTCCCGTTTTACTCCCGAACACGGATATATAATTGAAAGTCAGCGTGGCGGCGGGGGATATATAAGAATTAAAAGGGTAGTAATGCGTCATTCCTCGGCGCTTATGCATATCATAAATTCTATTGGTGACAGTATAGATAATATAAGTGCTAAAATACTTATTGAAAACTGTTATCAGTCGGGGATTATGTCGCTTGAAGTATCAAAAATAGTCTATTCGGCTATATCAAATAATGTTATGCACAGAATTCCTGTTGATTTTAGAAACCAAATGCGCGCAACCATTCTAAAGGAAGTATTGCTGGCGCAGATTTAATAGATGGAAAGGTGATTTATATGCTTTGTGAAAGATGTCAAAAGAATAATGCAACTACACATATTAAAACAATAGTAAACGGAGTAGTAAAGGAAAAAAATCTTTGCGCACACTGTGCCGCAAGCGAAGGTTATAACGGGATAGGACATAACAGCTTTGCGCAGATGCTCTCGTCGGTTTTCGGTGATGTTTTGGCTATAGACCCACCAAAAGCCGCTATGAGATGTCCTTGTTGTAATGCAAGCTTTTCGGAGATTGCGCAAAGCGGCAAGGTTGGCTGCTCTGAATGCTACAAAACCTTTTACAGTGAGCTTTTACCATATTTAAAGAGGGTGCACGGAAGCACTCAGCATGCAGGTAAGGTACCAAATAAAGCGCCCTTAACCGTTAAACCTAAGGAAGATACGGTTGCAACTCTCCGAGCTCGCTTAAACGAGCTTGTAAGGGAAGAAAACTTTGAAGAAGCGGCGATAGTACGCGATAAAATCAGAAAGCTTGAAGGGGGAAATGAATAATGGCTGCTTGGTATACAGAAAGCGCTAAAAATGACGATATAGTGGTTAGCACAAGAATAAGACTTGCCCGAAATATCGAAGGCTTTCCTTTTCCCTCAAGAATGACCGATGAGGATAGAAAAAAGCTCAACGAAAGCGTAAAGAAGGCAATACTTGAAAGCAATACCCCCTTTGCAAAAAGCTTAAAATTTATTGATGTGTTAAACGTGCCTGAAAATGAAAAGTATTCTATGGTCGAGCGGCATATTATAAGTCCCGAGTTTGCAGCAAGTGATAAGACACGAGCCGTAGTCATTTCTGAGGACGAAAGCATCTGCATAATGATAGGCGAAGAAGACCACCTTAGAATTCAGGTTATATACGGCGGATTAGAACTCGAAAAGGCATACGATACCGCAGAACAGCTTGATAGTATACTTTGTGCGTCCTTAAACTTTGCTTTTGACCGTAATTTAGGCTTTTTAACCGAGTGTCCTACCAATTTGGGAACAGGGCTCAGAGCCTCTGTTATGCTTCATATCCCCGTAATTGAGGGTAACGGCGGTATTGGGGATTTGGCTCAGTCGGTCAATAAAATCGGATTTACGATAAGGGGAATGTATGGCGAGGGCTCAAAATCGGCGGCATCTCTCTACCAAATTTCAAATCAGATAACACTAGGAATTAGTGAGAAGAACGCACTTGATAATCTGAAGATTATAACACTGCAGTTAATCGAGCAGGAAAGAAAGGGCAGAGAGGCGCTTAACAGACTAAAAGCCGAAGATTTATCTATGCGTGCCCTTGGAATTTTGAAAAATGCAAGAATTTTATCAAGCGAAGAGATGATGAAGCTGATATCAAGGATTAAACTCGGTATCAGTTTGGGAATAATAGAGAGTGAAAAGATAATGCCTATAAGGTTGCTTATAGAGGGACAGCCGTATATGCTTATGCGAAAATTCGGCTCAATGTCACCCGATGAGCGTGATATATACAGAGCAAACCTTATAAGACAGGCATTAGAGTAAGGAGCGGTAAAATTAAATACGCTCTGACGGAGGTAATTATTTATGAGATTTCATTTTAACGGATTTACAGAAAAGGCTCAGGCAGCCCTTAATAATGCGATTTCTGCTGCAGAGGAAATGGGACATACCTATGTGGGAAGCGAGCATTTGCTTTTGGGTATTTTAAAGCTAGGGGGCGGAATGGCATATACAATTCTTGATAGCTTTAATGTCTCCTATGATAAAATAGCCGAAGCGGTTAAAAAGACCATTGGAAGCGGAACGGCTACAAAGCTATCTCCCGATTATTTCACACCGAGAGCCAAAAAGGCGATTGAAATTTCGGCGGCTACCTGCTCTAATATGGGCAAAAAATATATAGGCACCGAGCATATTTTATTAGGTATTTTAAGTGACGGAGATAATTATGCCATAAGATTTATGGAAGCCCTCGGCGTAGACGCGGCTTTGCTTACAGAGGAGATTTTTGAAGCGTCGGGTATAGATACCGAAAAAATAAAACATACAAATAAAAGTCAGACCAATACCAAAAACCCCGCTTCAAAGAAAAATCAGGTTTTGGATAAATATGGTAGGGACTTAACCGAAGAAGCCCGTCAAGGAAAAATAGACCCTGTTATAGGCAGACAAACTGAGGTTGAGCGCATAATACAGATACTTTGCCGTCGCACAAAGAATAACCCTTGCCTTATAGGTGAGCCGGGTGTCGGCAAAACGGCTATAATTGAGGGCCTTGCCCAAAAGATTGTAGGCGGAGATGTCCCCGAAATACTAGCCGATAAACGCGTGTTTATGTTAGACCTTACAGGAATGGTTGCAGGTACTAAATATAGAGGCGACTTTGAGGAAAGAATAAAGGCGGTAATTGATGAGGTTATAAAGTCGGACGATATAATCCTCTTTATAGACGAGATTCATACCATTATCGGTGCCGGCTCGGCAGAGGGCTCTACCGATGCCGCCAATATCTTAAAGCCATCTCTTGCTAGGGGAGATTTTCAGTTAATAGGCGCTACCACGATTTCAGAGTACAGAAAAAACATCGAAAAGGATTCAGCGCTTGAACGAAGATTTCAGCCTGTTAATGTAGCAGAGCCTACTGTAGAGGACGCTATTGAGATTTTAAAGGGGCTTCGCGATAAATATGAGGCACACCACAAGGTTAGAATTACCGACGAGGCAATCGAAGCGGCAGTTAAGCTTTCTTCAAGGTATATAAACGATAGATTTTTGCCCGATAAGGCAATTGACCTTATAGACGAGGCAGGCTCAAGGGTAAGACTTAACAGTGCATCAGCTCCCGATTCCTTAAAGGAATTAGAGGATAAAATAGCTAGAACCGAAGAGGAAAAGGAGGAGGCAATAAACGCTCAGGAATATGAGCGCGCCGCAACCCTCAGAGATGCAGAAAACACCTTAAAGCAGCAGCTTTCAAAGGCAAAAGAGGAATGGAAGGATAAAAACCGTCAGTTAAACGGTGCTGTAAATGCTGAGGATATTGCCGCTATTGTATCACTTTGGACGGGTGTTCCCGTAGTTCAGCTTACCGAAGAGGAAAGTGCGAGGTTACTAAGACTTGAAGCCGAGCTTCACGATAGAATAGTAGGTCAAAACGAGGCAGTAACCGCCGTTTCAAAGGCAATAAGAAGGGGAAGAGTAGGCCTTAAAGACCCCAAACGCCCAATAGGCTCATTTATATTCTTAGGACCTACGGGAGTCGGCAAAACCGAACTTTCTAAAGCCCTTGCCGAGTCTATGTTCGGCAGTGAAAATATGATGGTGCGCTTTGATATGTCTGAGTATATGGAAAAGCATACCGTATCCCGTCTTGTAGGCTCGCCTCCAGGATATGTAGGCTTTGATGAGGGCGGACAGCTTACCGAAAAAATACGCCGTCAGCCCTATAGCGTAGTTCTTTTTGACGAAATTGAAAAAGCCCACCCTGATGTATTTAATATACTTCTTCAGATTTTGGAGGACGGCATTTTAACCGATTCTCAGGGAAGAAAAGTCGATTTCAAGAATACCGTAATTATAATGACATCAAATCTAGGAGCTAGACTTATCACCGATAAAAAGGTAAGCTTCGGCTTTGGCGACTCAGAGCAAAACACCATTGATACTTCGGTAAAGGATAAGGTGTTAGCAGAGCTTAAAAAAGCCTTTAAACCCGAGTTTTTAAACCGAGTAGACGATATCATTGTTTTCGATAAGCTCACCCACGAAAATATTGAAGAGATAGCCGAAAAGATGCTTTCAAACCTTTCAAAAAGGCTTGAAAACCTCAATATAACTGTAGAGTTTTCAAAGGATGTAGTATCCCATATTGCCGATAAAGGCTTTGACGATACCTATGGGGCTAGACCTCTTCGCAGAGAAATTCAAAGCAGTATAGAGGACAATTTGAGCGAGCAGATACTAGAACGAAAAATAAATAACGGTGATAAAGTAAACTGCATTATTAAAGACGGAAAGATTGAGTTTACAGTTAGCTGAAATTAAAAAAAGGTGCTATCGGAAGATAGCACCTTTTATCTTTAAAAGAATTTACTTATAACGCTGTTAAGGGAAGTTCGTATTTTGCTTTTCTCTGTAAATAGGATAGAAACTATCAGAATTTCTACAATAGCCATTATTACAGCCTGAGGAACTCTCGTTAAAAATACGGCGGGGAAGGCATCAATATTATCTCGGTAAAGTAAGGTTATCCAAAGAGAATTTAAACATAGGGTTGTTGTAATCTTGTTTATAATAACACTAAGTGTAATGTTAAGAATACTTGCCTTTTTATAAATAAATATTGCTGTAATGAAAGCGGCTAATACATTGGTTATTGTAAACCCTATAAAATATGTGCCGAAAGGGAATAAAAGCGCACCGATAATATCGCCGAATGCGCCAACCGCTAAAGCATAGGGAATTCCTAAGAATACTGCCGCAAAGGCAATCGTTATAAAGGAAAAGCCAATGCTCTGATTCCATACATTAAAGGACATAAATCGCTCCATAACAACATTAAGGGCGATAAGCATAGCGGTTAAAATGATTTTGAATAGCTGACTGTTTTTTTTACTCATAAAAAATCCTCCTTTACCCGTTTTCCGAATAATAAAGGAGGAAAAATTCCAAAATTACTAATCGGCAGCGGGATGCGGCACCAAAACCGTGAGCTTTAAACTCTTCGTCTGTACGGCAACTCCCCGTCCGAACAGCACTTAACGCAATGGAACCTACTCTGCAAAATTAAAAATAAAACCGACTATTCAATGAGAATAATCGGTTTAGTGTTGGCATCTACTTATCTTCCCAGGCAGCTTCCCGCCAAGTATTTTCAGCGCAAATGAGCTTAACTTCTGTGTTCGGGATGGGAACAGGTGGACCCTCATCGCAATCAACACCAACTGTGTTGCTCTTCACAACGATTAGGATTATAACACACCAAAAAGTGTTTGTCAACCCTTTTTTTAAAAAATTTTTTAATTTTTTTAAATGCTTTTTTATATCCCCTGTATATAGCGATAATATTGACAAAAAGTTTAAAAAGGTTTAGAATCATTTACAGTGTTTTTTGAAAAATTATCAGTTAAGAATGATATAAAGAAGGCAAAAAAATGACAGAGGCACAAATATATTATAATAAAATGACCAAAACACCGCTTACAAGACTTATTGTGTCACTAGGTATTCCCACTACAATATCAATGCTCATAACAAATATTTATAATATGGCAGATACATATTTTGTAGGAACACTGGGGGAAAGTCAACAAGCGGCAACGGGTATACTCTTTGCCTTGCAGGCAATAATACAGGCTATTGCTTTTATGTTAGGTCAGGGCGGCGGAACTATGGTTTCGAAGGCACTTGCAGATTCTGACAAAAATGCCGCCGATAGATATGTTTCTACCGCTTTTTTTACCTCCATTGCGGTAGGTTCGCTTTTTTTGATTGTAGGACTTTTATCGCTAAACCCTCTACTTTATTTGCTCGGCAGTACTAAAACGATTTTGCCGCATGCCCGTCAGTACGGTGCCTGTGTGCTTTTAAGCTGTCCCGTTGTAATGGGGTCTTTTGTTCTTAATAACAGTCTTCGTTATGAGGGAAAGGCCTTTTATGCAATGATTGGTCTTGTATCGGGCGGACTTATTAATATACTAGGTGACTATCTGCTTGTTATGGTCTTTCCGCTTGGAGTTTTGGGGGCGGGAATAGCCACGGCAGTATCCCAACTTATAAGCTTTATATTGTTGCTTGTTTTCTTTAATAAAAAAGCACAGAGTAAAATTTCGCTTTCTGCAATATCAAGGGATATAAGGGTTCTTCTCGTAATTATGAAGGTAGGATTTCCATCGCTTATAAGACAATCTTTAGCCTCCATTTCTCACGGAATGTTAAACAACCTAACTCGACCTTTCGGGGATGCCGCTATTGCCGCTATGAGCGTTGTAAACAGAATAAGTGCTTTTGTAATGTGCGTAGGACTTGGTATCGGTCAGGGTTATCAGCCCGTAGCCTCATTCAACTATCAGGCAGGGGAGTATAAAAGGGTAAAACTGGGACTTCTTGTTACTATGGGAATAGGAATGGTATGTATATCGTTTATATCTGTCCCGTGTGTAATCTTCTCAAAAGAAATTATCCGTATTTTCCAAGATAGCGCACAGGTTGCAAAAATCGGGGTTCCTGCCCTTAAATATGCATGTATCGGAACAATGTTTTTATCTCTCTCTGTTCCTATAAATATGCTCTATCAAAGTACAAGACGCGCAGGAATTGCTTCATTTTTATCGGTTTTGCGTTCAGGTCTTTTGTTTATCCCCGTATTGCTTTTAACAACTTCGTTTTTCGGCATTTTAGGTATTGAAATTTCGCAGCCGATTGCCGACATCTTAACGGGACTTATAAGTATTCCTTTTATTTTGCATTTTCTGATAAAGGATAAGGGACCAAAACACCTCTCTTAAAGGAATATATTAAAAAAACAATCATAAACTTTTTCTAAAGGGGATGATTGTTTGAAAAAAGAAACGAAATCTTTGGTATTTTATATTGCAATGCCGCTGATAGTAGGAGCTTTGTCGGCTCTGTTTACAATGGGTGCTATGAAGGACTTTGCGCTTATAAATAAACCGCCGCTTTCACCGCCCGCTTGGCTTTTTCCTGTTGTCTGGACAATACTTTATGTTTTAATGGGGATAGCCTCATATTTAGTATCAAAAGAGAAAAATTCAGATTTAGCACTGCTTTTTTATACCGTTCAGCTTTTTTTCAATTTCCTATGGTCTATTATATTCTTTAATTTCCAAAATTACCTTTTTGCATTTGTATGGCTTGTTGCTTTGTGGATACTGATTTTAGTAACGACAGTACTTTTTTGGCGACTTAATAAAACTGCGGGACTTTTGATGATACCTTATCTTTTGTGGGTGACCTTTGCAGGCTATTTGAATTTTGCAATATATCTGCTAAATTAAGAAAACAGTCGAGATATCCCGACTGTTTTTTACTGTATATAATTTTTAACCGTTCTGCATAGTCTTTCTTCCATTTTTATAAGCTTCTTTGCAAAATCCTTTGAGCGCTCGTCGGCGGCTTTGTATTGGTCTAAATACTTGTTTAAGGATTTTATTCCCATGTTGCAACCGTCGGTTATAAGCTCCGCAATAGCAGAGTCAGAGCCGTCAATCGAGAGCTTTACATTTGTTTTTATATAGGACATACCTTTAGCTATCGGATTTGGAGCTTTGCCGTCGTCCCCGTATTCCGATAAAAGATGTTCGATTTCGCTTTTTAATTTTTCGTGCTCGATTTTAGAGTCATTCAGCGCATTTTGAAGTTTGATATCATTCGTATTGTTTACAACATCGTCGATAGAAGAAATACCCATCTTAATCCCTGCGTCACACTCTCTTAAAAGGCGGACACTGTCTTGCTCTATCATAAAATCACCCTTTCTTTGTAGTTAATATTTCCGAAAGGAATAAAATTATTAATTATAACGATTGTTATTTTGCTAAATTTAGTGTATAATTAAATAAAAGGTGTGATAATATGAAAATAACATTAAATCCCGATAAAGAAATTGTTAAGGTTGTAAAGGAAGGTCTTAAGCGTACAGGCGGTTATTGTCCCTGTGTTAGAGAACAGACAGAGGATACAAAATGTATGTGCAAGCAGTTTAAAAAACAGGTGGAAGACCCCGATTTTGAGGGCTTTTGCCACTGTATGCTTTACTATAAATCGAAAGACTAAAAAAGGAGAAAAATAAAATGGCTGAAGTTAAAATCACAAAGGATAACTTTGAAGCAGAAGTTATAAATTCAGAAAAGACTGTACTTATTGACTTTTGGGCTACTTGGTGCGGTCCTTGCCGAATGATAGCGCCAATCGTTGAGCAAATCGCAGAGGAAAATGAGGATATAAAGGTAGGTAAAATAAATGTTGACGAAGAGCCCGAACTTGCCTCTGCGTTCAGAATAGAGAGTATCCCAACCCTCATCGTAGTTAAAAACGGCGAGGTAGTAAATATGGCGGTAGGCTATAAACAAAAGGATGAAATTTTAGCACTATTAAAATAATTTTTTGTGTAGGGGCGATTCACGAATCGCCCGTTTTTTATTATTCAACATTAATTACTTATTAAATTAACGCAGTGCGTCGAAGGTAGTATACCTTGCGAAATAAAAATCAAGACGGGTATTCGCCGTTTTTCGTTTTTGTAGGGTTGATTTATGAATAAACCGCATTTTTTCGGGCGATTCGTGAATCGCCCCTACGATATGTCAAATTAGTTTTGTGGAACATTTTTCTGCAGCCGTAGCAAAGCGGTAGCTGCCGCCGTTTAAGATTTTGAGCTTGCCGTTTGGCAGAGTTATTTTAGCGGTGCTAGAACTTGGAACGGTAATTTCATAGTGAATAACGTCGCCGCTATAATACCAATTAGCAATAATCTCACCGCAAGGTGTGTTTAGCGAGCAGTTTATATGACCGAGACGGCGGTCAGGGTGAGGCTCCCATGTAAATGAGCGGTAGCCGGCACCATCTTCACATACAGTAATTCCCGCTGCAACACCGTATAGCCAATCACAAACTGAGCCGTATGCGTAGTGATTAAAGGAATTCATATCGGTACTCCAAAAGCTGCCATCCTCTTTAATGCTGTTCCAATGCTCCCACATTGTAGTAGCGCCGTGCGTTACCGAATATAACCAAGAGGGATTTCGCTCTTCAAATAAAAGCTTATATGCAATATCTGTTCTGCCGATTTTTGTTAATACATGAAGCAGATAGGGGGTACCTACAAAGCCTGTAGACATACGCCCGTCAAAGAGATCGAGAAGCTCAATAAGCTTGTCGGCTAAGCCTTTGAATTCTTTTTCCTCATAAAGCCCGAAATGTAGAATTAAAACGATAGCGGTTTGAGTCATACCTGCATCTCTTGATAGCTTTGATTCTTCGCCACCACTCGAAACCTTTTCGGTGAGGGCGCGGTCAGGTCTTGGAAGTCCGTTTTCCATAAAGTATGAACGGAAAGCAGCGTATACATTATCTTTAAGATTTTTGTATTCGCTCATATCCTTGCCCAAAACTTCGCCTGTACGAATAAGAAGGTCGATAGAGTGGTAGAAGAAGGCGGTTGCGATAAAATCTGTCGATGTAGCCCCGATATATTCATCTTCACCTGCATCAACTGCAAGCCAGTCGCCTGTGTGAATTCTGCCGAGCCATAGGAATTCCTCATCCCCGTCAGAGCGTTCAAATTCTACCCAACGTTTCATCATTTCAAAATTTTCTTCGAGTATTTTGGTATCACCATAAGCTCGGTAAAGCTCCCAAGGGATTATTGTTGCGGCATCGCCCCAAGCGGCACAAGGCTCTGTTATGTATACCTTTTTTGAAAAGTCGTCGGTAGAGAATCGGGCGGGGATTGTACCCCATACGCCGCCGTCATCGCGTTGGTCAGCCCTCATATCACCGAGCCACTTTTTAAAGAACCTTTTAACATCAAAATTAAGTGCTGCAGTTCGGCAGAATACCTGAGCGT
Organism: Oscillospiraceae bacterium; assembly: GCA_029227055.1. Lineage (GTDB taxonomy): Bacteria > Bacillota > Clostridia > Oscillospirales > Acutalibacteraceae > UBA737. Next base: position 15,441 of record JAQXZE010000013.1, read on the forward strand.
CTCCCGTCCAACCGAGACGCTCATCCCGTTGAGGACAGTCTGTTGGAATATCAATATAATTACTCTTTTGTCCCCAAAGGGCGTTATGATAAAGCTGATTTATCTTATCATTACCGCATGAAAAATAACCTATGCGGCGCATATCAGAATGTATAACAATAGCTCTGAACTGCTCTAAATCTACCTCGTCAAAGGGATATTCGTCAAGACGGATGTATCTAAAGCCCTGAAAAGAGAAAGAGGGCTTAAAGCAGTTATCAGAACCGTCTAAAATATATGTCATGCGGTTTGTTGCCTGACGGTAGTTATCGTTATAAAAATTCCCGTCGTTATCTAAAACTTCGGCGTGAGTAATAACAATACGGTCTCCCGCCTTGCCTTTAGCCTTAACCTCTACATAGCCTGCCATATTCTGACCAAAGTCAATAACGCGCTCACCTTTAGGGGTTATAATCAAAGAAAGGGGAGAAAGGCTCTCCTGCTCGCGAACAAATTCACCCTCGTGTTCGATTATAGGAAAGGTTGCAGCAAAGTAATCAAAAAGAGCGTTGCCGAGAAGCTTTGGCGTATGCAAAAGATTAATGGTTTCCCCGTAGTAAAACTCTGCAAACTCGGTTTTTGTTGTAAAAACTTGCCAAGATGTATCGGTAACTATTGTTTTTATATCTCCGTTTGAAAAGGTGATTTCAAGCTCGGCATTAACTGCGGTATTAAGTGCATAGGCATTTCGGTTAGGAGCGAAAGATACCGTGCCTACCGCCCAACCGTCTGCTACCTCTATACGCAATTTCTGCTCGCCGACACCTAAAAGGTCAGTAACATCAAAAACCTGATATTGAGTACGCTTATCGTATACTGTATATCCCGGATTTAACAGTGTATCGGTTACACTTTTTCCGTTTATGTAAGCCTTATAAATTCCTACTGAGGTTATAGACCATTTTGCGCTTATAATCGGACTGGATATCAACTCATTTTTGCAAAAGGCAAAAACCGCTGCGGGAGAATATTTTGGGTTTTTAATCCAATTTTTGCTGTTCATAACAAGCTCCTCTCTGCGTTGTTTTTAGATTATACCATACTGTATTTCTACTTTTCAATAGGTAAAAGAAGAAGAGATTGAGAAAAGATATAGAAAATGTTATACTGTACATATAAACTATCTGATAGTCCTGAAAGGATAGAAAATGAATAAAACTCTTAAATCGGCATTTTTTGATACTATTCCTGTTTTAACGGGATATTTAGTATTAGGCTTCGGCTTTGGTATCATACTTAAATCCAGCGGATATACAACCTTACTCGCTCTTGCTATGAGTACCCTTATATATGCGGGCTCTATGCAGTATGTGGCAATCGGTCTGTTATCAGGCGGTGCTTCTTTCTTAACTACTGCGCTTACTACCCTTATGGTTAATGCGAGGCATATTTTTTACGGAATTTCAATGCTCAAAAGATATAAAAATGTAGGAAAGATAAAACCGTATTTAATATTTGCGCTTACCGATGAAACATATTCTTTAGTATGTACTGATAATCAAAATATCTCTCCTGAAAATAAAAACAGATATTATTTTTTAGTATCACTTTTTAATCATATCTATTGGATAACGGGGTCTTTACTTGGCGCTGTTGCACATTCAATCCTTAAATTCAACAGCGAGGGAATAGACTTTGCCCTTACGGCACTTTTTCTGACCGTTTTTCTCGAGCAATGGCTAAACCGCAAAAAACATACTTCTGCAATTATAGGTGTTGCCGTGTCTGTAGTATCCTTAATTATATTCGGTAGCGAAAAATTCCTTATACCCGCTATGCTTGTTATCGCACTTTTACTCTGTGTTATTAAGGAGGACGGATGCGATGAATAATCTTTATATTTGGGGCTCTGTTGCGGTTATTGCCTTAGTTACGGCGGCACTTCGTTTTCTGCCCTTTGTAATTTGGAATGGGGACAGAAAAACACCGAAAATCATCAATAAACTCGGCAATATGCTCCCCTATGCTATTATGGGTATGCTTGTAGTTTACTGCTTAAAGGATACAAGTTTTACGGATATTGGGGGCTTTCTACCGCCTTTGATAGCTTGCCTTATTACAGGAATTCTTTATGTTTGGAAACGAAACACACTAATCAGCATTATTGCAGGAACTGTATCATATATGATTTTGGTGCAGATGGTGTTTTAAAAATTTAGATAGGGGAGAGTAAAATGAAGCTTTTATTTAAACAAAGATTTTTTTCGTGGTTTGATAGCTACGATATTTACAACGAGGCAGGGCAGACGGTTTATACCGTTAAAGGTAAGCTTTCTTGGGGACACTGCCTTAAAATTTATGATGCAAACGGTTATGAAATAGGCACCGTTAAGGAAAGGGTACTTACTTGGCTTCCGAAATTTGAAATGTATCTAGGTGAGCGATATATTGGCTGTATAAGCAAGGAGTTTACATTTTTTAAGCCAAAATTTAATATTGATTGCAACGGTTGGCAGGTTGATGGCGATTGGTTTGAGTGGGATTATAGTATTATAAACGCTTTGGGTCACAGTATTGCAACCGTATCAAAAGAAATTTGGAATTGGACAGATACTTATGTTATAGACATAATAAACCCCGAAGACGCACTTTGCGTTTTGATGCTAGTACTCGCTATCGATGCTGAAAAATGTTCGAGAAGAAATTGATTTAATACATATAAAACAAAAGTCAAAGCTTAAATTAATTGAACGGAGGAAAAATATGATTTATAACAAGTTTCAGGATATAAAGCTTTCGGCTCTCGGATTAGGTTGTATGCGTTTTCCTGTCTGCGAAAAGGACGATAGCAAGATTAATAAGGACATTACGCGTGAACTTATTGCATACTCAATCGAGAACGGTATAAATTATTTTGATACCGCTTGGGTTTATCATCAAGGAAACTCTGAGTCGTTTATGGGGGAGATACTAAACGAATTCCCTCGTGAGAGCTTTCATCTTGCTACTAAATTCCCTGGCTTTGATTTGGATTTAATGGGCAAGGTTGAAGAGATTTTTGAAGCACAGCTTAAAAAGTGCAAGGTCGACTATTTTGATTTTTATTTATTCCATAATGTGTGCGAGGCTAATATTGACGGATATCTTGACCTTAAATACGGTGTTTTCGATTATCTTATAAAGCAGAAGAGGAACGGACGAATTCGTCACTTAGGCTTTTCTACCCACGGAAATCTAGACACTATGAAGCGCTTTCTTGATGCTTATGGAGCCGATATGGAGTTTTGTCAGCTTCAGATAAATTGGATAGATTGGACCTTCCAAAACGCCAAAGCCAAGGTAGAGCTTGTAAAAAAATATAATATTCCGATATGGGTTATGGAGCCTGTTCGCGGCGGCACTTTAGCAAGACTTGCTCCAAAACACGAAGCAAGGCTTAAGGCTCTTCGTCCTGACGCTAGTATGGCTGAATGGGCGTTCCGTTTTCTGCAGTCTATACCTGAGGTTACGGTAACACTTTCGGGTATGTCAAACTTTGAGCAGATTAAGGAAAATATCGAAACCTTTAAAACTCATAAGCCATTAAACGAGACCGAAATGAAAACTCTGCTCGAAATCGCAGACGAGATGACCGCAAAAAAAGTACTGCCTTGTACCTCTTGCCGTTATTGTACTTCTCATTGCCCCAAAGGTCTTGATATTCCCTTTATGATTTCAACATATAATGAGTACATATCC
>JAQXZE010000014.1 GCA_029227055.1 Oscillospiraceae bacterium
TCAAACTTTTCTATCGCGCATTTGATACCCATTCTTGTTGGTATTGCGGTTATTTTTCTGATTTATTTTTTTCGCGACGCTATATATAAATGCAAGAATGAAAAAATATTCAGATACATATTAGCATTTTTACTGATTTTCTCGGAAATGTCTTATTATTGGAGACTGGTAGGTGTTCCGTCGCTTGAGCCTAATCCGATTGACCATCTGCCCATTACAGTTTGCGGTTGGGCAGTTGTGTTCTGTAGTTATATGGTTATCGGCAAATCTCAAACACTGTTTGATATCTCGTATTTTTGGTTACTTTCAGGCTCTCTGTTTGCACTGATTACACCTACGGTTATCACCTTTACAGGACCTACCCGTTTTAGATACTATCAGTTCTGGCTTGAACACATATTAGGCTATGTAGCCATTTTCTATATGATTTTCGTACATAAGATGCGTCCTTATAAAAAATCTTTCTTAAAATCATATATTTCAATGATTGTACTCGCCGTAATTGCATATTTCTCAAATCAAATGCTCGGTCCCGGTGCTAATTATCTCTTTATGGCGCGTCCTGAGGACACACCGTCGGTACTCGATATTTTACCGCCTAACTTTATTTTGCGTATAATTATAATGGCTTCTGTAATTACTCTGATGTTTGTTTTAGCTTATCTGCCGTGGTTTATTAAAGATAGAAAAAACAAAAAAGAAAAAACGGAAGAAAAGGTTTTATGCGAAACCAAGGGTTAAATTTATAGAAATCAGGTGAAAAAATGTCGGAAATTTTAGAAATATTAATGATTGTGAGTTTCGGGGTATCTTGGCCGCTGAATGTGATTAAGTCATACAAGGCAAGAACTACTAAGGGTAAAAGCTTGAGCTTTTTATGCCTTATATTCTTAGGATACATAGCGGGCATAAGCTCTAAATTTGTAAATGAAGCTTATATGGCAAGCTTTTCTGAAAAATGGTATGTGCTGTTTTTCTATGTTCTTAATCTTATTATGGTAGGAATTGATTTAATACTGTATTTCAGAAATAAGAGACTAGACCAAAAATTTGAAAAGAACAGCTAAAAAACGGATTTAAAAAGAACGATGTTTTTATATTAAGGAGAGAGTAATTATGAAAAAGCAAAGCACTGCGGTAAATGTAATTACCGCCATCTTAGCGGCATTTTTAAGTATATTTCTTGTTATTATGTGTATTGTGATACCCGTTTTTACATCCGCTACATCTATAACAAAACCCAAAAAAATTGTAGCATTAGTTCAGGCAATTGATTATAAGGAGCTAATGACCCAAAATACCGAAGTTGAATCTTCAAAAGAGGAGTTCGGAATTCCTGCTGAGGTTATGAACGAACTTATCTCAAGTAAAGCCGCAGGGGAGATAATTGAACTTTTTGCAGAGGATGTTTCAGCCGTATTAACGGGTAAGAAAATAGAGAAAAGCAGTATAACTGCTGATACAATTAGGGAAATTGTAAACGAAAATATTGATGAAATTACCGAGATTGTAAAATCCGCTTCTAAAGAAGAGCTAAAAGATGATGATGTTAAAAAACTAAAGTCCGAAATACTTAAAGCAGTAGATGAAGGCGCCGAGGACCTTGCTAAAAGTATTCCTGACCCGAAAGAATTTGTAAGTGTTATGGAGGTTGAGGGTGCCGAGGTTATAAAAACTATTCTAAGCCCTACAATGACCATAATATTGATTGCTATTGCCCTTGTATTTGCAGGTCTTATCTATGCCTGCCGTTTTAGAAATTTCAATGCTCTTTTGTGGCTCGGTGTTGATACAGGTCTTGCGGCTATAATCGTAACAACTATTACTGTATTCATTGGAAGTAAGCTTGTAAGAGGTCTTATCACAGAAATGGCAAATATAAATAAAACCGTTATTGATTCTGTAATAAAAGTATATAGCAGCGGTCTTATTGTTGGTCTTGTAATATTGTTCCTGCTTTGTGCAATGTTTATCGCAGGATACATACTTTTGAAAAAGTATCTTGTTAATAAAGCAGAAGAAATAGAAATTGAAATTGTGCAAAGCTTACCCGAAGAAAATGCTGAGATTACAGAAGAAATATAAAACCTAAAAGAAGAAGCACCACCTTAAAGGTGGTGCTTCTTTGTGCATAAAAATAATTAAACTGTAGCGTTTGAAAGCTTTTTCTTTGTTAATAACTGAATTAAGAGTGTTGCGCCAACAAGTGTCAGACCAATAACATCGGTTATAATACCGGGATATATAAGCAGTAGTCCGCCAATTGCTGCAAGTACTCTTTCGTACCAATGCATATTGTGTAAGAGGTATCCCTCTAGAGATGCTGATACACCAAAGATGCCTATAAGCGAGGTAATGCAGATTAAAACAACCTCAAAGAATGAAGTATCAATAAATAACATTGCAGGGTTAAGCGCAAATACATAAGGAACTATAAATGCGCCGATAGCAAGTTTTGTAGAGGTAAATGCAGTTTTTATCGGGTTTGCCTGAGCAATTGCTGCACCGGCGTAGGCCGCTAATGCAACAGGGGGAGTTAAGTCTGCAACGATACCAAAATAGAAAACAAAGAAGTGGGCTGCAATCATGGGAACGCCCATCTGTACTAATATGGGAGCACAGGTAGCTGCCATAATGCAATAGTTTGCAGTTGTAGGAACACCCATACCGAGAACAATACAACAAAGCATAGTCAGGAATAATGCTATGATTACCTGATTTCCCGCAAGAGTTACAATGCCGTTAAAGAGCATAAAGGCAAGACCTGTAACGCCAATAATACCGGCAACAATTCCTGCAACTCCGCAAGCCGCGGCAACGGTTATCATTCCTTGTCCGCCTGCAGCCAAGGCTTCAAGTAAGCGCTTGGGTGTAATGCGATGCTCTTTGTTAAACAAGCTTACAACTATTGCAGCTACGATAGCGATTGCAGCAGCATAAGCAATGGAGCGTGTGCTTGTACCTACAAGGTAGATAAGAAGCAATAACGGGAATAATAAATATGTTTGTTTGAGAAGCGGCCTTAAACGGGGAAGTTCTTCACGGGTAAGACCGCGAAGTCCTTCTTTTTTAGCCTCAAGGTGAACCGTGATAAATACACCTGCAAAATAGAGCACAGCAGGTAGAATTGCCCTTGTAACAATATTTGAATAGGGAACACCAACTGTTTCTGCCATAAGGAATGCTGCAGCGCCCATGATAGGAGGCATAATTTGTCCACCGGTAGAAGCTGATGCTTCGGCAGCAGCTGCAAATTCAGGTTTGTATCCGGTTCTCTTCATAAGCGGAATAGTAACAGCACCGGAGCCTACTGTGTTGGCAACAGAGGAGCCTGAAACCATACCCTCAAGTGCAGAGGCAACAACCGCAACCTTAGCAGGACCGCCTGAAAAGCGTCCAACAAGAGCATTTGCGATTTCGATAAAGAAATCGGCAATACCTGTTCGCTCAAGAAAAGCACCAAATATTATAAACATAACAATGTATTTTGAACAGACATTGATAGGTGTTGAAAGAATACCTTCTTTTGAGTAGAAGAGAACACGAACATTTTCGGTTATTCTTGCAATGATACTAGGGTTAGTTGAGCCCCAAATAAGTGCGTATATAAGCAGTGCACCTGCAACAAAAAGTATCGGTAAACCAACACTTCTGCGGCAAAGTTCTGCCAAGCACAAAATACCTACTATACCAACTGCAACCTCAAAAGGTGTAATTTTAAAACGCGATACAATTTCTGTTGCATTTATGCAGAAATATAGAAATGAGCCTGAGCCCAAAACCATGAGTATAATATCATACCACGGCATATAGTTTGTTTTTTGCATACCTTTTCTTGCAGGGAAGACCAAATATCCAATGAACATAATAAACGCCATAAAGGATGTAAGGCGTACTTCATCAAGCCAGGTTGCAAATAAAGTTACATATATGCAGAATAGTGAAAAGGTTGCCAAAATGCAAGTGACAACGGTTTTTGGAATGCCGACCCATACACGAGTGTTAGACTCACGGTCAAACTTTTTCATAACATCATCGAGATTCATAGGCTCGTTTGTTTCGGGTGCGGCCTTTTTCTTAAAGAATGCCATAAGTACCTCCCTTTAAAATAATAAGAAACTTGGCTGCAGTTACCTGACTGCAGCCAAGCGATAAAGTCAAATTAAAAGATAATTACTTAGTTTCTACAGTAACGCCTTTTTCTTTAAAATACTTAGCAGCACCTGCATGGAAAGGAACAGTGATACCTTCGGTAGCATTTTCAATAGAAAGCTCTGCACCCTTTGCATGTGCTTCAGTAATAGCATCAATGTTATTAAAGATAGCCTTTGTGATGTTGTATACATCATCTTCAGAAGCAGAAGCGCTTACGATTAAGGTAGCCTTTACAGTAACAGTTGTTACTTCAGCAGTCTGACCGTCATAAGTGCCTGCTGGGATTTTGTATGCTGTGTAGTAAGGAGAATCCTTCATAAGCTTCTCAGCAGTCGTTCCGTCAATAGGAACGAGATATGCGTCAGCAGTTGTGCAAAGCTCCTGAATAGCGGGTGTAGGAGCACCTGCTACGATGAAAGCTGCATCGATCTTACCGTCTTTAAGAGCATCTGCAGAATCAGCGAATGACTGATACTGAGGACGAATATCTTTTTCAGATAAACCTGCAGCAGCAAGAATATCAATAGCGTTGAAGTAAACACCTGAGCCTGCAGCACCTATAGAAACCTTTTTATCCTTAAGGTCTGCAACGGACTTGATTGCGGGATCCATAGTTACAAGCTGAACGGCTTCTGCGTATAAACCGCCGATAACACGGAAGGAATCAAGCTTGCCTTCCTTCTCGAAAGAGCGTAAGCCTTCCCAACCGTAAGCCATAACGTCAGACTGAACAGTACCAAGCTGATAGTTGCCGGCATCAATACCGAGAATGTTTGCCTTTGAACCATCAGTAGAAACTACGTTAACTGTAATTCCTGCAGAAGATTTAATTTGGTTACCAAGTATACCGCCGTATCCGTAATATGTACCTGCAGTACCACCGGTACCCATTGTCATAGCGGTTGTACCGCCTCCGCATGCTGCTAATGAAAATACCATTGCGAGCACCATTAAAATTGCAATAATGCGTTTCATAATTTTTCCTCCTAAATATGTTGTAAATGTCATATATAATATATAGATAATATTATACAAAATTTTTGATGGTTTTGCAAGTAAAATTTTACCGCAATAAAGCGAAAAAGTGAAAAGCATAAATTGTGATATATAGATAAAAGGAATCTCCCCGAAAGCCAAAGCCTTCAAGGAGAAAATTTATTTCTTATATTCGTTTATATAAATGCTTTCAACTCTGCGATGAATTTTATGTAGTCTGTTGTTTTCATTGACAAGTCTGCGTGCAATCTTTTGAAACTCATTCTCTCTGCGACGGGCATCGGGAATATAAACATAATCAATGTAGCACTGATGACACCAATAATTGCGGATTTCACGAATTTCATTTAAAAGGTCGTAATATGATTCGGATAAATCCAATTTGCCGTCGCTAAAATCCAATCTTTTAAGCTGTTTTAAAGTGCTTCCGAAGTTTGACTTTTCAAGCATGTCCATACTGTCCTCAAAATCTCCCCCAGACATACCCGAATAAATACGCTTTAAATCAAACTCTATGCACTGACAATACATAATCAGTTCGCTGTGTAATATTTTAAACTTTTCACGCGTCAAATAAAATCACTCCAAAACCAAAATTGCTTTATAAAATTATATCACAAAAAGAAAATAACCGCAATCATAAGATTGCGGTTTACTTGGCGGAGAGTTAGGGATTCGAACCCTAGGTTCATTTGACTGAACACAGCATTTCGAGTGCTGCACCTTCGACCACTCGGACAACTCTCCGTGTTAAGCCAAAAATAATTATATTATCATAATCAATAAAAGTCAAGAATAATTCTATGAAAAATGTCTTTTTAATTTTGCGAGTGCGGCGGTTTCTATTCTTGATACATAACTTCTTGATATACCTAAAATTTTTGCTATTTCTCTTTGGGTGAGTTCGGTTTTGCCGTTAAGACCGTACCTCATTTCAAGTATTTCTTTTTCGCGGTCGCTTAGAGTACCGCTTAATAGAACACTTAGTTTTTCAAGGTGTATCTTTTTGTCGACCTCTTCTTCAATATCGGTTTCATCCGATATAATATCTATAAGTGTTAATGCATTACCGTCCTTGTCGGTATCTATAGGCTCGTTAATATATACATCCTGAGCTGTTTTTTTTAGTGACCTGAAATGCATTAAAATTTCGTTTTCTATGCACCGTGAAGCGTATGTAGCAAGACGAATATTTTTATCGCTGCAAAAGGTGTTTATTGCCTTGATAAGACCGATTGTTCCTATCGAAATGAGGTCTTCCTGTTCGCAGTTGGTGGTATAATATTTTTTAACTATGTGGGCTACAAGGCGTAAGTTATGCTCTACCAAAGTGTTTCTAGCCTCTATATCTCCGGCCATACTTTTGGATAGCAGTTCTTCCTCTTTTTTAGCAGATAGAGGAGGTGGGAAGGAGCCTGCGGTTGTAACATGCAAAGCGAAATAATAGATACTGCTAAGAAGGTTAAAAATCATACTTAAAAGCATAAAAAATCTCCAATCTGTATCAATGGCTTTTATATCTTATATGTTTTTAACCGCTTGTCACTTGACAAAAAGTTTGATAACTTGAAATTTCACTCATTTTGTAATATAATTTTCAGTAGTAAATTTGTTTTCTTTTTGGGGACTTTTATTATATGAAAAATAAAAAGTGGATTTTAAAGCATACAAAATCTTTAAAGAATAAAACCGTTCTTATAAGCGGTGCTACGGGTGGCATTGGCAGAGAAACCTGTAAAATTCTCGCAAGTATTGAGGCTAATCTTATTTTGCTTGATAGAAATTCAGAGCGCTCAAACGCTTTAAAAAAAGAATTAAAAGGTTTATATCCTAAAATAGCAATTAAAAACATAATTGCAGACTGTGAGGATATTTCTTCTGTAAAAAGGGCGGTAAGTGAACTTTCTTTAGAAAAAATCGATTATATTATTTTAAATGCGGGTGCGTATAGTATACCGCGAAGAAGGACATCTTGTGGATACGATAATGTATTTACAATAAATTTTATAGCGCCTTATTTTTTAGCAAAATCTCTTTTGGAAAATAAAAAACTGCAAGATACAAAGGTAATTGCAGTTGGCAGTATAGCACATAACTATTCTAAAACTGATGAGAGTGATATCGATTTCTCTTCTCGTAAGGCTTCAAGCCTTGTATACGGAAATTCTAAAAGATATTTAATGTTTTCTCTTGCTAAACTTTTTGAAGGTACAGATAATTTTTCGTTAGTTCATCCCGGAATTACATTTACAAATATTACTGCACACTATCCAAAACTTATATTTGCCATAATTAAAAATCCTATGAAAATAATTTTTATGAAGCCCTATACCGCAGCACTAAATACAGTTTACGGTATTTTTAATGCAACTCCAAAAGGATTTTGGATAGGCCCCCGAATTTTCAATATTTGGGGCAAACCTAGTTTCAAAAAACTCGGTACATATACTGATGCGGAAGCAGAACGAATTTTCAATATTGCTGAGAAAATATATAATGAGATTAAATAATTGTCGGAGGTAAATATGAATTTTACAGAAATTGCGAATTTAAGGCAGTCCTGCCGAAAGTATGATACTGAAAGACCGATAGAAGAGGAAAAAATAAAGGCTATTTTGGATGCCGCAATTTTATCACCCTCTGCCTGTAACGGTCAGCCTTATCATTTGACTGTTTGCAAGGGAGAAATTGCAGAGCAGGTTGCCCGTTCAACCAAGGACTTAAAAATTAATACCTTTGTACACGAAGCTCCTGTATTAATTGTTATCTCTGAAAAGCCTTACAGCAAAATGGCGGCTGTTGGCGCTAAAATCAAAAATAATGATTATCGCTCAATCGATATAGGAATTGTAGCGGCATATATTACCGCAGAAGCAACTGCGCAAGGTCTTGGAAGTTGTATAATCGGTTGGCTTGATAGCCCTAGAATTCAAAAAATATGCGGCATTGATGAAACAGTGCGACTTGTGATTTCGCTCGGATATCCGCTAGACGAGCAAAGACCTAAAAAGCGCAAGGCTTTTGATGAACTTGTTACAATAAAGTAGGGAAGACTATGAACAAAATTAAAATTACCGTTATGCGAAAAGCAAGATACGATGATTTAATCGAGAAATATGAAAATCCTATCGAACACGCTTGTGATTTAAAGGAAGGCGATATTTTTATTTGTCAGGAGTTAAAAAAGCCCGACGGACTTTGCGACTGTGCGTGGGAGAGTATGTACCCGTTTGTTATGACGCTTTATTACGGTGGCGGAGATTTTTATGACGGTTGGATGAAAAATAAAAAGTCAGCTATGATTTCTTGTAATGACGGATTTCGTCCTGTTAGTTTTTATATAGAAGTGATATAGAAAAAACAGCCTCAAATTGAGGCTGTTTTTTTGTTAGCAGTATTTAATTTTGTTAGTATGAAACGGTAGGAATTTTACATCATAAAACTTCTTAGAAAGCAGTTTTGAAAGGGGAGTGGTAATTACATCCTCTGTTGCAAAATGCCCTGCATCGAAAACTGAGAGACCGCAATTTATTGAATCGATAAATACATGGTGTTTTACATCTGCAGTTAAAAGTGCGTCACATCCAATATTTTTAGCAAGCCCTAAAAAGTCACCGCCGCTACCTGCACAAACTAACAGATTTTCAACAAGGCGGTCGGAATCGGTGTATCTGACCGAAGTGCCGAGTGCAGCCTTCATTTTAACCGCAAGGTTTTGCGGTGCAGTAGGTGGAATTTGGCATTTTCTAAGCTTGCACCCGTCATCTGCTTCAATAATGTCGGTTACTGTAAAACCTAAAAGACTGCAAAGGCAATCGTTAACGCCGTTCTCGTAAAAGTCGAGATTTGTATGCATCGAAATTACCGATATGCCGTTTTTTATAAGCTCATGCACAACGCTTCCTGCGGCGACCTTCTTAAGTGGGTCGAAAATAACGGGGTGATGCGAAATTATTAAATTGCAACCATTTTTAATTGCAAATTTAATTGTATCAATATCGCAATCAAGGGTTACAACAACACCAGAAACTTCGGCGTTTTCATCACCTACAAGAAGACCGACATTGTCAAAGCTTAGAGCTTCTGACAGGGGATATTTTTCATTTAAGAAATCTAAAATCTTTTTACATTTCATAATTATACCTTTTTAATGAAAGAATCCTTTAATGCTACGGTGCGGTTGAAGATAAGATTATCGTCTGTAGAATCGCTGTCAACACAGAAATATCCCTGACGCATAAATTGGAATGTATCGCCCGTAGTTGCGTTTGCGAAGGATGAGTCAATTTTGCAGTTGTTTAATACCGTTAATGATTCGGGATTTAAGTTATCTGCAAAGGAAGAAACGCCCTCTTCGTCACTCGGGTTTTCAACATTAAAGAGTCTCTCATAAAGTCTAACAGTTATATCCTTAGCGGTTTTTGCGGATACCCAATGAAGAGTTCCCTTAACCTTTCTGCCGTCGGGTGTCTCACCGCCGAAGCTTTCGGGGTCATAGGTGCAGTGTACTGCAGTAATATTTCCGTTTTCGTCGGTTTCGTGAGAAGCGTAACGGATGTAGTAAGCGCCCTTTAGTCTTACCTCTTTTTGAGGACATAAACGGAAATACTTTCCGGGAGGATCTAGCATAAAGTCGTCAGCTTCTATAAATAACTCTTTTGAGAAAGTAACAGTAGTTTTGCCAAGCTCTGGCTTGTTGGGGTTGATATCAACCGAAATTTCGTCGGTTTTATCCTCGGGATAATTATCGATAATCACCTTTAGGGGACGAAGTACCGCCATAGCACGATTGGCGTTTTCGTTAAGATAATCTCTTACACAGGATTCAAGAAGAGCATAATCAATTACGCTATAAGCCTTTGAAACACCGATTTTATCAACAAAGGCACGAATAGCCTCTGCGGGATATCCGCGACGGCGCATACCGCAAATTGTAGCCATACGGGGATCATCCCAGCCTGAAACCAAACCGTCATTAACAAGCTTTAAGCACTTTCTTTTACTCGTTAGAGTGTAGTTTACATTCATACGGGCAAACTCAATCTGTCTAGGTGGCATCTCAATATTAAGAGCCTCTAAGAACCAATTATAAAGCGGTCTGTGATTTTCAAACTCCAATGAGCACAGAGAATGGGTAACACCCTCGCGAGCGTCACTTAAAGGATGTGCGAAGTCATACATAGGATATACGCACCACTTATCACCTGTACGGTGGTGGGTGGCTTTCATAATGCGGTAAATAATCGGGTCGCGCATATTAATATTTGAAGACGCCATATCAATTTTTGCGCGTAAAACCATAGCGCCGTTATCGAATTCGCCATCGGTCATTCTGCGGAATAAATCACGGGTTTCTTCAATAGGTCTGTTACGATAGGGACTTTCTTTGCCCGGCTCTGTAAGGGTACCTCTGTATTCGCGGATTTCTTCGGGAGAAAGCTCGTCAACGTAAGCTAGTCCCAAATCAATAAGCTTTAATGCGCAATCATAAATATAATCAAAATAATCGGATGCATAGTATACATTGTCCCACTCGAAGCCTAGCCACTTAATGTCTTCCATTATAGCGTCTACATACTCAACATCTTCTTTTGTGGGGTTTGTATCGTCAAGACGAAGGTTACAAGTACCGTTGTATTTTTCAGCAGTACCAAAGTCTATGCAGATAGCCTTTGCGTGACCAATGTGAAGATAACCGTTGGGTTCGGGTGGAAAACGGGTTTGAACCTTGTTGTATACGCCCTCTTTTAAGTCTTCATCAATAAAATCGTGGATAAAATTAGAGGGCTTTACAGATTCTTCTGTGTTAATAATGTTTTCTTCCATAAAAATACTCCTTAAAGTGAATTTATCATACTCTTAATTCTCGTAATAGCACGCTCTTTGCCTAAAACCTGCATTATACTGCAAAGGTCAGGGGTATTTCTTCTGCCTGTTACGGCTATTCGAAGAACTGTGCTTAAATCGCCCGCTTGTCCCTTGTATTTTTCGGGATTTGCCTTATATTCTTTGCTCTCAGAAGCAAAATTTAAAGCAGGGCAGAGGTCTTTAATACGGTTAAACCAAGCCTGACGGTCATCGTCGGGTGAATAAACCTCAATATATCTTGTGAGGAATTCTTTGGCATCCTCAGGATTGATATTTTCAGGGATATCATAGCATGGGGTATAAAGTGATTCATAAAAATATGCTAAATAATCCTTAGCATCGGTCCATTTTGCAATGTCTTTTCTAGGCTTTGGTACATCGCGGTCAATTGCTAAAACAGCCTTTGTATATTCGGGATTATCGGTTAAGATATCGTAAAATTCAGGGTCGAATTCCTTTGCCCAAGCGGTAAGCTTCTCAAAAACTTCTCCGCTTGACATAGAAGCAATCTTAATTTTGCTGACATCTAAAAGCTTATTTTCATCAAATAAAGCACCCGAAACGCTCATCTTTTTAAGATTGAACTTAAATTGCTTGTATGAAGTCTGTGGGTTAGCACGGCGCCAATCTTCAAAATCAGATGCGGCAATTGTCATTAAATATTCGATAACACTCTCGGGGTCGTAGCCTTGCTCTGCAAAGAAGTGAACAGCGGCCTCGGGGTCTTTACGCTTTGAGATTTTTCTCTTAGCACCGTTATCAAGCTTCATAATCGGTGCTATGTGGCCAAATTTGGGTAATTTAAAGCCTAAAAGCTTGAATAACTGAATATGCTTAGGTACAGAGGAAATCCATTCGTCACCGCGTAGAACATGGGTTGTATGCATCAGGTGGTCGTCAATTGCGTGGGCAAAATGGTAGGTTGGAATACCGTCCGACTTTAATAGTACGAAATCCTCGTCGTTTTCAGGCATTTCAATTTTGCCTTTAATAACATCCTCGAAAACTATCTTTTTATCTTCGCTACCATTAGAGCGAAGTCTTACAACGAAGGTTTTGCCGGCTTCAATTAGGGCTTTAGCTTGCTCATAAGTTATATCTCGGCATTTAGCCCACTCGCCGTGATAACCTGTGCGGATTTTTTCGCTTTCCTGTTTTTCTCTGACTTCGGCTAATTCCTCGGCAGTACAAAAGCAAGGGTAGGCAAGTCCTTTTTTGATTAAATCTTTAACATAGGTTTGATAGATTTCTGCGCGGCGGCTTTGCTGATAGGGACCGTAATCACCATATTCCATTTCACCGCTTATAAATCCTTCGTCAATATTGATTCCAAAACGGCCAAGACCGTCAATTATATCCTCAATACCGCCTTTAACTTCACGCTTTTTATCGGTATCTTCAATTCTGGTAAAGAAAATACCGTCGGTTGAGGTGGCAGTAATTCTGTTGGCGAGAGAGGTAAAGAGTGTACCTAAGTGTAGATAACCTGTGGGGCTTGGGGCAACCCTTGTAACTCTAGCACCTTCCTTTAAATTACGCTCAGGATATTTTTCCTCGTAATAATCGGGAGTTTTATCAATGTTTGGCAGCAATAAATCCGCCATTAAAATATTGTCTTGCATCTTAGCACCTCAAAAGTATTATATTCGATTAATTATCGCATAATTTTCAGGAAATTACAACCATTATTTTATATTAAATAATATTTTTTATTAAAAAAGGAATGAAATTTTCTATTAATGGCGCCTGATTGACTTTATTTTGAAAAAATGTTATTATATTATCGTAAATAGGGGTGATATTTTGAAAAGCAAGATAGCGAATAAATTAATGAAACTCAAAAATATTCTGCCGATTATTTTTTATATGGGTATTGGTGTTATCTATGGATATTTTACCTCGTCGTTCTTAGATTCAAAACTCGGCGAAGCGATTTCTTTGGAAACATATCTTATTGTGCTCATTTTTCTTATCGCACTGCTATACTTATCAATCACAATACAGGTAATTATACATGAACTCGGACATTTGATTTTTGGCATTATTTCAGGGTATAAATTCACATCTTTCAGACTGTTAAATATTATGCTCATTAAAATTTCGGGCAAATATAAAATTAAATTTTTCTCTTTACCAGGTACTGCCGGTCAATGTTTAATGACGCCACCTGAATTAAAAAACAATGTTATTCCTTATGCTCTCTATAATTTAGGCGGTTCGGTTTTGAATTTAGTTACTGTGCCGCTATTTTCCTGTATGTATTTTATTTTCAGAGATGTTATGGAATTGCCGATAATATTTATTGTTCTTGCGGTTTCAGGTCTTGCTAGCGGAATTATGAATATAATACCGATTAGATTTGGCGAAGTTGATAACGACGGCACAAATTTTCTTACCCTTTATAGAAATCCTGACGCTATAAAAGCTCTTTACATACAGTGTAGCGTAAATGCAGAACTTGCAAAGGGAACAAGACTTAAAAATATGCCTAAAAAATGGTTTTATATGCCTGAAGATAAGTATTTAAATAATTCTCTTTCTTCTGCAGTAGCAGTTTTGTATGCCGACAGACTGCTTGAAGAACAGGAGTTTGAAAAAGCAGAAATTATTATAGATAAGCTTTTATCTAAAAAGAATTCGGTAGCAATGATACATAGGCGCCTTTTGATATGTAATAAAATTTTCTGTCTTTTAATTAAAGAAAATTTCGAAGAAACGGTTAAATATCTCGACACAGAACAAACCGTATTTATGAAACGGATGAAAAATTTCCCCTCGGTTATAAGAACAAATTTTGCTCTTGAGCTTCTTAACAACAAGGATAATAAAGCGGCAGAAAGCCTGCTGAAAAAGTTCGAAAAAATAGCAAAATCTTATCCTTACAGTGCAGATATTGAGTGCGAGAGAGAACTAATAGAAATTATAAAAAACAAATAAATGAAAAAATCCCAAAGAATTCTCTTTGGGATTTTTTGCTTATTCGGTATTATGAAGCTTTTTGCAAGGGATATCGGATTTGTCTGCAATCTCACAAAGTTTGCTGTGGCAGGTAAAGAGGATACTTTGTGAAGCGGCGGAATAATCCTTTAAGAATTTTATTGCCATTTCTGTACGCTTGTCATCATACTGTGCAAAGACATCGTCAAGGAAAACGGGGAGGGTAACTCCCTCTGCCATTAGTGACGATAGGGCAAGGCGGAGGCTTAAATATGCCTGATCTGCCGTTCCACTGCTAAGGTAATCAATTTCTCTTGTGCCGAAGTTTTTAGCCTCTTCAACGGTAATATCAAGCGATTTTGAAACATTGAAGGCAGAATATTTTTCGTCTGTGATTTTTGAGAATATTTCTAGGGCTCTTTTCTCTAAAGTTGAGCCGTAGCCTCTTCTGATTTCTATAAAACTGCTCTCTAAAGTTTTTGCAGCTATATCTGAGATTTCGCAGAAATATTCCTGCTTTGTTAATAATTCCTTTAATGTCTCGGCTTTTGCTTCAAGCTCAGTCGGTGTTTCAAAGTTTCTGAAGGCTGTTTTAAGCTCGGTAGTGAGTGCTGAATGTTCTGATTTTAAAGCACTGATAGCCTCGTTTATTTCCTCGAGCTTCTGCTTGTTGGCATTAAAATCTATATCGGCAAATGCATTATCAACAGATAATTTTTCGAGCTTTTCTCGTGCAGTTTCATAGGAGATGCCGCCCAAATCGTCAGAGTAGTATTTAAGCCTCAATTTAATTTGCTTTTGTTCGGTAGCTGTTTCGTAAAGCGACGGTAATAGTGATTTTATTTCTTCTACACTGTCAGTATCCCTGTAAAGCGAAAATACGCTGAATAACTCTTTGGTAGCAGAAGTGTATTTTTCTTCGTCACCAATAAGTCTTTCGTTTTCTTCTGCTAAATTTGCCTTGTTTCTTTCAATCATAGATTTATCGGAATTAAGGGCAAAATTAAGCTCATTAATGGCTTCTGTGTCAGACAAAATCTCTCTGTTAATATTTGATTCTTCGGTTTTAAGGGTGGATATTTCTGCCTGAAGAGTTAAAATATCAGAAGTAATTTTATTGCTAAATGAGTTGTCAACAGGTTTTATAAAAAATGATAAGGTTAAAAGCACAAAGCCAAGTGCAATTCCGAGCAAACAGTAAACTTCACTTGTAGCAAAGAAAATTGCAGTAGATAATACAACAAATAATGCGCCTAAAATCAGCAAAAGGGGAGAAAAGGCTTTCTTCTTGACAGTAACCGAGGCTGAAAGCAAGGCTTTAAGCTTTACCTCACGCTCTGAGATTTTATTTTGTAAAGTCTGAAGATTGGCTTTGCTAGTGACCACCCTGTTTTCTATGGTTTTCTTTTTTGCAATTGTAATATCAGAGTCGGCATTTTCTGCGAGGTTTATGGCGGTGTTCAGTTTTGAAATTTCCGATTTTCTCTCTTCGATTTTGCTAAAAGCATTCTGAACTTTTGAAATACAGAATTCTACCTTTTTGATGAAGCTTTCATCACAGTAACTGCCGTCTTTAAGCTTTATTTTGAGGTTGATTTTGTCAAGCTCTTCTTTAAGAGAGAGAAAATCCTGTAATTTCTTCTGATTTTTAATATCGTTTTCACTGTCGGATATTTTTTGAGCCTCTCTGTACTCTTTTATAAGAATTTCGGATTTTTCCTTAATTTCTGCAATTCGCTTGTTTATAGCTTGCTTTCGGGATTCCATTAATTCGGCGTCACGAATTTTTAGTTTAATTGCCTCAAGCTCGGCTTTTCCTTTGTCATATATACCTGTTCTGCCGCTTTTTGACATAAGCTTGAATTTTGCGTTGTTAAGGCGTTCTAATACTGTTTTAAAGGAAATATCTTCATCACCTGCAAGAACAATATTAGATAGCTTTGAATTGATTTCGTCACTTGCGGTGTCGTCATTAGAGGCAGAGCCTATTTGCCCGATAAAAACAGTTCTCTCAAAACCCGCAGCAGTAAGACCAAAAAAATCATTTCCAACAGATGATGTTACAGATTTTACTTCACCTGTATCGGTATTTGTAAGACGAATTTTATCGGTAGCATCAGATTTTAAAAATTCTCTTTCGAGGCAGTAATTAGTGCCCTTATGTTCAAAATAAATTCTGCCTGCAGGGCGCTCGTTAGACCAAGGAGTATACTTTATTCTCGGATTTTTTGAAACCGATGATGAGCCTCTTCCTGAGCCGTAGAACATCATTTTAATAAATGCCATTACGGTGCTTTTTCCGTCCTCGTTTTCGCCGTAAATTACATTAAGTCCGTTGTCAAGCTCCAAGGTGTAATCCTTTAATTTTCCGAAGGCAGCAATATGAATTTTTTTAATTTTCATCAAAGTTTACCTCCGTTTTAAAGGCTCTAAGCCCCAAATTTAATGCGTCTTTGATTTTTTTGCTTTCAGATTCACTCTCTGCGTTTTCTAGGAGAGAGAGCATATTTTTAACAAAAATTCCCTTTAAAGAGGTTTCACTTTTTATGGCTTCAAGGTCGATTTTTATTTCGGTATTATCTATAACCTTCGCAAAGAATACGCTGTTTGAAATACGGCTTTCAATTTCGGTTTTTGAAATAACAACATCCTCGTCTATACCGCCGATAATCACAATTTTGTATAGATTTTCATAATAATCTTCACCATATTTATCTTTTAAACCAAGAAGAATTTTTTCGGCAATTTCGGGGGATGATGTCATATTCGAGGCGTCAAATTCGTAAATAATATGCTGCCTTTTTGAAATTGGTAAAAACTCAAGGTTAACATTACCTTTTGAAATTTCGCCTAAATAAACACCCTTTTCATCAAGCTCGTCAAAGCCGAGTCCCTCGTGACAGCCTGAATATGCAAAACTAACCCCGTCAAGCTTTAGAATATCACTCTTTTTGTGCACGTGACCAAGGGCAATATAATCCATACCCGAAGTGCGTACAAATTCTGGTGTTATAGCGTTATACTGTGAATTCAAATCGCTTTTAAGCTCACCATGCATAACCATTAAATTTATAAAATCATCGTTTTGGGGTACTATTTTAAATCTAGCCTCGCCCTGCATAGAAGCATCAATAAAGGACCTACCATATACTCGGGTAGATTTTTCGGCAAACTCAATACATTCGTCCTCTTCGCCTAAAACAAAAAGGTTAGGACGGGAAAATTTTAGAAAAGGGGATTCGGAATTTAGGGGGTCGTGATTTCCTGCTACATAAATAATTTTTGTGTCAGGAATTTTATCAAAGCTTTCAAAAACTCTGTCAATCAGCTCTTTTTCGACATTGTTAGCGTGAAAAAGGTCACCTGCAATCAACAAAAAATCAACATTATTTATCTTTGCAATGTCAATGATTTTTTCAAAGGTAAGCAGAGTTTCAAAGCGTCTTTTCTCAGCATTTTCGCCCAAAAAAGTTCCTGCAAAACCGATGTGAGTGTCAGCACAGTGAAGTATTTTAACTGCGTTCATAAAAAATCCCCTTTGCGATAAATAAAATGTTGCCTTTATTGGATATTTGTTTTATAATAAAAAGTAATTGAGTAATATTTACCATTTTGTTCTGTTGTATAAATAATATCATATTGGGTGGTGGACTGTCAATGGATATAAAGGTTGGAGACAAGCTTTTAATGAAAAAAAAGCATCCTTGCGGCAGTTTTGTATTTTCCGTTATGCGAATCGGAATGGACTTTAAGCTTAAGTGTGACGGTTGCGGCAGAGAGATAATGATTCCGCGCTCTAAAGCGGAGCATAATTTAAAAAGTATCATTAACAACGATGAGGAGAAAAATTGATGTTTGAGAAATTAGCAAGTGTTGAGGCTCGTTTTGAAGAGATTGGTATGCAACTTACAAGACCTGAAATTGTTTCCGATAACGAACAGTTCAGAAAACTTATGAAAGAGCATAGCGAGCTTTTACCCCTCGTTGAAAAATACAGGGAATATATTGCGGCAGTAAATGCCGAAAAAGAGGCGCTAGAGCTCTTAGAAAACGGTGGACTTGATAAGGATTTTAAAGAGCTTGTTGAAGAAGAGCTAAAGGAGGCAAAGCAAAATATTGAAGTTTTTTCAGACGAGCTTAAAATTTTGCTTTTGCCTAAAGACCCTAACGACGATAAAAACGTTATTGTTGAAATAAGAGGTGGAGCTGGTGGAGAAGAGGCTGCCTTGTTTGCAGGCTCTCTTTACCGTATGTACACAATGTACGCCGAAAGTAAGGGTTGGCGCATTGATGTTAATAATGAAAATGAAACCGAGCTTGGTGGATATAAGGAAGTAAGCTTTGTTATTGAGGGTAACGGCGCATATTCGCGTTTTAAATATGAAAGCGGTGTTCACCGTGTTCAGCGTGTGCCTGATACCGAAACACAGGGCAGAATTCATACTTCAACAGTAACAGTTGCCGTTTTACCTGAGGCTGACGATGTTGATGTTCAGATTAACCCTGCCGATTTGAAAATTGATACCTTCCGTTCATCAGGGGCTGGCGGTCAGCATATCAATAAGACCTCTTCTGCTATCCGAGTAACCCATATTCCTACGGGTACGGTAGTTGAATGCCAGGATGAGCGCAGTCAGTTTAAAAATAAGGATAAAGCATTGAGAGTTTTAAGAGCTCGTCTTTTGGATGTGGCTCAGCGTGAACACGATGAGGCAATCGCATCCGACCGCCGTTCACAAGTTGGTACAGGGGATAGAAGTGAGCGTATAAGAACCTATAATTTTCCGCAAGGCAGAGTTACCGACCATAGAATTGGCTTAACCCTTTATAGACTTGAAGCAGTTATGAACGGTGATTTAGATGAAGTAGTAGATTCTCTTATTACCTATTACAGAACAGAGGCTCTTAAGAATCAGGAAGAGGAATCAATGCTATGAAAACCGAAAGACTATCTTTAAGTCAGGGTTTTTCCGAAAGCAGTATTAAGCGCTCGGCAGAGATTTTAAATAATGACGGCATTGTAGCTATTCCTACCGAAACGGTCTACGGCTTGGCGGCATCTGCATATTCACAGAGTGCAGTTGAAAAGATTTTTCTTGCTAAGGGCAGGCCTCAGGATAACCCTCTTATTGTGCATATAAGCCGTCTTGATATGTTAGAGGATATAACATCTGACTTTTCGGATATTGCTAAAAGGTGCGCTGATGCTTTTTGGCCGGGCCCCTTTACAATGGTTTTAAAGCGCGGCGAAAGAATCCCAAAATCTGTTAGTGCAGGGCTTGATACTGTGGCTGTAAGAATGCCGTCTGACAATATTGCAAGGCAGGTTATAGAAGCATCAGGATTGCCTCTTGCCGCCCCTTCAGCGAACATTTCGGGTGCCCCGAGTCCAACTTCTGCTGCCCATGTTCTAAACGATTTAGACGGCAAAATTGACGCTGTTATTATGGGAAATGACTGCGGTGTCGGAGTAGAATCTACAGTTGTTTCTCTTTGCACAAATCCGCCACGGCTGTTAAGACCCGGTGGCGTTACAGTGGAACAGTTAAAAGAAGTAATTCCCAACCTAGTTATTGACCCCGCCGTTTTAGCGCAGCCTAAATCCGACGAGAAGGTTGCGTCACCCGGTATGAAATATAAGCACTATGCTCCTAAAACCGAAACCGTTTTAGTTTCGGGGGATAGTGAAGCTTATATCAGTTTTATTAATACTAAAAGTGATTCTCTTGCTATTTGTTTTGATGATGAATACGAGAGTATTAAAACACAAAAAATAGCGTATGGAGATAAAAACAACGAGGAAACCTTTGCAAAAAATCTCTTTTCCGTTCTCAGAAAAGCAGATGATTATAATGTAAAAACAGTATATATACATTCACCCTCAAAGCAGGGCGTTGGTCTTGCGGTTTATAACCGACTTATTAGAGCCGCGTCTTTTAAGGAGATTATTTTATGAGTGTAATTATCGGTCTTACAGGTCCTACAGGGGCAGGTAAAAGTCTTGCGGCAAAAACAGCTGAAGAACTGAACATTCAGGTAATTGATTGCGATTTGTATGCAAGACGGGCGGTAGAAAAAGGCTCTTTTGGACTTTCTGCTCTAATAAAAGTCTTTGGAGCGGAAATATTAAATGAAGACGAAACCCTTAATCGAAAAAAATTGGCAAGTATTGCATTTTCTACAAAAGAAAATACTAATCTTTTAAATGAAACTTTGCTACCGTTTATTGTAGAGCTGGTTGTTGCAGATATTAAAGGCGATATTGTTGTTTTAGATGCACCAACTTTGTTTGAAAGCGGTATCGATAAAAAGTGTGATTATACAATATCTGTTCTTGCAGATTACGAAATCAGACGAAAAAGAATAATGACTAGAGATGGTTTGACAGAAAAAGAAGCAGAGCTTCGTATGTCAGCAGGGAAGAAGGATAGTTATTATATCGAAAAATCGGATTATGTAATTCACAATAACGGTGATACAAAACAGTTTAAAGCAGAATTTTTGAATATATTAAAAAGAGGTATAGATTATGAGCGCAAATAATGAGACCGTAAAGGATCTAAAAAAGAAACTTTTTTATTCTAAGAAAAACGGCGTTTTAAAGGTTGATGATGAAACCGTAAAAAAGGCTGAAGAATACGCAGAGGGGTATAAAAAGTTTTTAGATAATGCTAAAACCGAAAGAGAAGCTGTGAAAGCTGCTATCAAGATGGCTGAAGAAAAAGGCTTTAAAGAATTTGAAGCTGATGCTAAATACTCTTCAGGAGATAAATTCTATATCAATAATAGGGGAAAGGCAGTCGCTTTTGTTGTTGTAGGCGAAGAAAGTGTAGAAAGCGGCGTTAATATTACTGCAGCTCATATTGATTCTCCGCGCCTTGATTTAAAACCCAATCCTTTGTATGAGGAGCTCGATTTGGCTCTTTTAAAAACTCATTATTATGGCGGTATCCGTAAATATCAGTGGACTGCAGTACCTCTAGCATTGCACGGCGTTTTTGCTAATAAGGACGGCTCTGTTTTGGAAATTTCTCTAGGTGAAGAGGACGATGAGCCTAAATTTGTTGTAAATGATTTGTTACCCCATTTAGCAACAGAACAGAATAAGCGTACTTTAGGTGAGGGAATAAAGGGAGAAGAGCTTAATGTTTTAATCGGAAGCTATCCCTTTAAGGCAGACGATGCAAGTGAGCTTGTAAAGCTTAATATTTTAAAGCTTTTAAACGAGAAATACGGTATCGTTGAAGAAGATTTCCTTTCTGCAGAGCTTGAAATGGTGCCTGCATATAGGGCAGTTGATATCGGTTTTGACCGTTCTATGATTGGTGCATACGGTCAGGACGACAGAGTTTGTGCATACCCTGCATTTACTGCATTACTAGATATTGTATCACCGCAGAAAACTGCAATCGTTATCCTTGCCGATAAGGAAGAAACAGGCTCTGAGGGTAATACAGGTCTTAATTCTGATTTCCTTAGATTTATGATTTACGATTTAGCAAAGATGCAAAATGGCGACGGTACAGTAGCTCTTCGCAACTCAAGGTGCCTTTCTGCCGATGTTAATGCAGGTATTGACCCAACATTCCAAGATGCCTTTGAACGCAGAAACGCTTCAATGCTAAATTACGGTGTTGTAGTTACAAAGTATACAGGCGCTAGAGGTAAATCTTCTACATCAGATGCCTCTGCCGAATATGTTGCAAGTATCAGGGCTATGCTCGATAATGCAGGTATCGTTTGGCAGACAGGAGAGCTTGGTAAGGTTGATAACGGTGGCGGCGGTACGGTTGCTATGTATATTGCTAACCTTGGAATTGATGTTGTTGATTTAGGAGTTCCCGTACTTTCTATGCACGCGCCCTTTGAAACAACTGCTAAGCTTGATGTTTATATGTGCTATCGTACTATGTATGAATTTATGAAATAATTAACCAAAAATTTATAGCTTGCATATAATGTCTTAGGCGATTAAAACGCCTAATGGAAAATTTTCCTAATAGTTATTTGGGAAGTGTAAATTTATGTGTAACTATAATAACAATGTTTCTACAAGCTGCTGCTCGTGTCGTACTTCAAGATGCCTTTTGTTCGTGTTTGCAATTATAGGTGCTTTGTTCCTTGCAACTTTAGGACTAATTTTAGGCGCAGTTTTTGCTGAAAGTATACTTGCTGCTCTTGCCGCATTTATCGTACTTGCAATAGTTTTGTTAATTATTGCTTTGATTTCTGTTTTTGTGGCAATCTGCAGGCGCAGTCGCTAAATAAAATATCCACTCGCTATGCGGGTGGATATTTTATTATCTGGTTTTTGATAAGAAAACATATGCAAAATACGAATATAAAAACGCTCAAAGCCGCATTAATATCGACTTTGAGCGATGGTGCACCTGAGCATTCTATAATCGAACCGTTTACCTCTTTTAGAGTTACGGTTTTGCTTGCTTCAAGTGTAAATGGCTTATAATTTTTTGGAGCTTTACTATTGCCTTGCCAAATTAAAACCGTGATTTTTGCATAAAAACATACATTGGATTAAGTTTGGCTTAATACATTTTTACTTTGCAGAACGCTTTTTCTTTTTACCTAAAACGGCTGTTGACAATACGCCTGCGGCGGAAACAAAGAGCAGTGCGATCCAAAGAGCAATACTGCTGCTGTCTCCGGTCTGGGGAGACTTCGTATCGGTATTTGCCGGTTTCGCATCAACCGTAAATGTTGTATCGGCAGTTCCGTCTGTCCATACAATTT